>CATPAP010000154.1 GCA_955651875.1 Candidatus Dormiibacterota bacterium | reverse complement strand
GCCTGCGTGCAGAAGGTGGAGCTGTTGTTGCCCGCAGGCGCGACTGCCGGCGCCGATGTCGGCCCGTTCGACGAGCTCCCGCAGGCGGTCAGCGACAGCCCCGCGGCAAGCGCGACCAATGCTCCGGCGGCGAAGAGTGGACGTGGCACGGTGGTGACCCCCAGAAGTCGAGACTAGTCGGGCGATCGCGGAAGGGTACAGCCTTCAGGGCTCTTCCACACGGGCTTCCGTCCAGCGCTCGTGAAGAGGGACCTTCTGTGGATCTGGATCTGGCCTGTGCCCTACGTGCGCCCGCGCCGCCTCCGGAACCTCGAGGCCCCTCTCCCGATCAGGAGAAGGCCGAGGAGTACGAGGACGACGAGTCGCTTGCTCATGTGCCCAGCAGCCTACGGGACACCGGCGCACACGTCAAACCCGAACCGAGGACGCGGCGAAATCAACGAGGCGGCGTAGGCCCTCGGTGAGGTGCTCCTCGGACGACGCCAGCGAGACACGCACGAAGCCCTCTCCCCCGCCACCGAACGCAGTCCCCGGCGCGACCGCGACGCTCCGCTCATCCAGGAGCCGCCACGCCACCTCGCGCGACGCCAGCCCGATGCTCCTGACGTCGACCCAGAGGTAGAACGCTCCCCGCGGGGTGAAGGCGTGCAGCGGCGAGCCCTCGATCACCGACAGCGCTCGGTCGCGCCGAGCCCGGTACGCGTCGCGCATCGCCGCCACCACCTCCTGAGGCCCGCTCACCGCGGCGAGCGCCGCGAACTGCGTCGGGGTGTTGACACACGACAGCAGCGGCTCCTGGCACTTCGCCAGCGTCGGCGCGAGCTCCGCAGGCGCGGCTGCGTAGCCAATCCTCCACCCGGTCATCGCATACGTTTTCGAGAAGCTGTAAACCGAGACCACGCGGTCGGGCGCGATCGACGCGGGGCTGCCGAAACTGGCGTCGAAGGTGATCTCGTCGTAGCACTCGTCCGAAAGCGTCCAGAGCCCGTGCCGGTCGGCGAAGGCGAGCAGCTCGGTCATGCGCGCCGAGTCGATGATCGACCCGAGCGGGTTGGACGGGGAGTTGAGCACGATCAGCCGCGTCCGCTCGGTGACCAGCCGCTCAAGTGTCTCCACCGTCGGGACGAACCCGGCGTCCTCGGTGAGCGGGTAGGTCACCGCCGACAGGTTGAGCAGCCGCGCCATCATCAGGAAGTTCGGCCACGCCGGGTCGGGCATCAGCACCTCGTCGCCAGCACGGGTCAGCGCCAGCAGGGTGACGTAGATGCCCTCCACCGCACCCTGGCACATGATCACCTGCTCGGGTGCCACCGTGTAGCCGTTGCGCTCGCGCACCTTCGTCGCCAGCGCCTCGCGCAGCTGCGGGATCCCCGCGCTGGCAACGTACCCCGTCGGGCCCTCCATCGCCGCGGCGTGCGCCGCCTCGACGATGTGCGCGGGCGTCGAGAAGTCCGGCTCGCCCGCTACGAGGCGGATGACGTCGGCGCGGCCCCATGCGGCGTCCATGATCTCCCGGATGCCGGACCGTGGCATGCCCGCGGCGGCCGGGTTGATCCGTGCGGGCTCGCGGCTCACCATGCCCCCGATCGCTCCGGCGCCGGCTGCAGACCGTAGAGCTCACGCGCGGTGCGTTCGAACAGCCGGTCCTGCGCGTCGTCGAGCCACGCGCCGCTCACCGTGCCGGCGAGGCGGGCGCGCACCGTCTGCCACGCGTCGCGGAGCACGACGGTCCCAAACCAGTGGCTCTCGGGCAGCCCGTGGCCGTCGCTCCCGACCGTGATGCGCCCCGTCGGCGCGATGTCGAGGACCCTCAGCAGCCGGTCCGCCGTCGTCGCCGGGCTGAAGAGGTTGCACAGCGAGAACTCGGTCCACACCCGGGGACGCACGCTGGCGAGGTATGCCGCCTGCTCATGCCATGGGAACGACCCGTGGATGAGCACGACGCTCGCGCTCGATCCCGCCGGCGTGCGCAGCGCCTCTTCGAGCAGCAGTGGGTCGGACTCGGCGAGGCGGATCTCCGAGTCGCCGAACCCGGTGTGCACCTGCAGCGGCCTGTCGGCGTCGGCGCAACGGCCGAGCACGTGCAGGAAGAGCAGGTCACGCAGCGCCTTGCCACTCCTGCGCACCGGCACGCCGGCGTCGCGGTCGGCGGCCAGTTCGCGCTCCGCCTTCCCGAGCGTGGCGTCGACGTTCACAGCGAGCCCGGTGCGGTACGCGAGCACCGTCTTGAAGCCGACGGCCCCGTCGTGCACCGCCGCCTCCATGAAGGCATCGACGGCGCCGATGACCTCATGCGCACCCCGACCCTCGCCGAGCAGCCGGTCGACGACCGGCTCGATCCGTGCCAGCTCCCACACCGGCACGCCCGACGCCTCCGCGTACCGCTCGGCGCCACCCGGCGGCAGGCCCTGCCAGCCGGCGTCCATGACCATCCCGGTGGTACCCGAGTCTGCAAAGAGCCCGCGCACATAGCCCGTCCAGTCGCCGCGGGCAACGCGGTCGCGTGTCGCCACCACGTCGCCCGGCTCGCACCCCAGGTGGCGAGCCAGTCGGACGCGCAGCATCTCCGTCACCAGCCGCGTCGGCTCGATGGTCAGGCGCCGGCGCTCGGCCTCCTCCCCCACGGCCACGTCGAGCGTGAACCTCGCCAGGTCCAGAGGCTCGAACGCGAGCGGGAAGGGATGGACGTGGTCATCGATCACGCCGACAGCAGCTTGGCGTCCTCGCCACCCTCCTCACCGAGGATCGAGCCGATGCGCTCGACGGCTGCCGGGTTCCGCGACCGCAACCCGAGCACGGCGACGATCCCGATGACCAGCCAAATCGCGGTGATGTACGGGGTGAGGTTGAGAGGGAACGGCGGCTGCGGGTACACCGACCCGTAGAGCGCGGCGCCGAAGACCACCGCGCCGATGAGCGGCACCAGCGCATGCAGCGCCACGTTGTAGCTTGCCTTGGTGCGCCTGAAGAACACCATGCCGCCGAGGCACAACATGATGTAGACGAGGATCACGGCCAGGGTTCCCAGCGTTGCATAGAAGAAGTAGATGGTCGTCGTCGCGCCTCCGAAGGCGGCCTGCGGGTACACGAACCCGATCAGGGCTGCCGCGGCCGTGGCGACGAGGGCGACGCTCACCGTCGCGTTGACGGGGGTCTTGAAGCGCGCGTTAGTCTTCGAGAACCACGTGGGCAGCACTCCCTCTCGACCCATCGCGAAGAGCGTCCGCGCGGCGGCCGTCGCGCAGGCGAGGCAGACAATGAACGCGGAGAGCATGCCGCCGATCTCGATGAGAGTGGGGAACGGCCCCCCGATGAACTTGCCCGCGACGGTCTTCAGCGCGAACGAATCGCCGCCGAAAGCGGCTCCGTTGTTGATCCCGAAGCCGATGGTCAGCGCGTACGTGGTGAGGAGGTAGAAGACGATCGCGAAGCCGGTGGCGGCGATGATCGCGATCGGGATCGAGCGACGGGGGTGGGACGTCTCCTCGCCGAAGTCGGCCGCGGTCTCGAAGCCGATGTACGAGGTGACCCCGAGGATGATCCCGTAGAACACGCCGTTGAACCCGCCCGACACGGTGTGACCGAAGGTGAACGGTGCGAACGAGTTGCCGCTGCTGCCTCCCTTGCCGACGACGAAGAGGTCGACGAGGACGATCACCGCGATGGTGATCGCGCCGACGAGGAGCTGGACTGTGGTGGTGATCTTGATCCGGATGATCGAGAGGATCACGAGAAGAGCCATGCCGATGAGGAAGAACGGGAACCACAGCTTGGTGTCGAGCCCGAGCAGGTTGATCGCCAGGCCAGCCACTCCCGCCATGGTCATCGGCACGAAGCACGCCAGGCCGAAGGCGTACAGCCATCCCGCGACGAAGCCACCCTCCTTGCCGATCGACCTCGAGGCGTACGTGTATGCGTACCCCGCCGACGCCATGCGGCGCGTGAAGCCGATGATCACGAACGCGAGCGCCAGCACCCCGATGCCACCGAGAAGGAAGGCGAGCGGCGTCGAGCCGCCGGCGACGAGGGCCACTCCGGGCACGTTCAGCAGCATGGCCATGCCCGGTGCGAGCACCGAGACCGAGATGGCGATCGCGTCCCAGGTGCTGAGCGCGCCGCGCGCCAGCGTGTTCTGGCCGTCTGTGAGCACCGCCGGACCGGCGGCCAGCGCCGGTTCTGGGCTCCGTGTCACTGTCATTGCCTCTCCTCCACTCTGCGGTCGGTATCCTCAGCCATGAGATCGGTGTCGTCGTCGATGAAATAATCGAAGGCGAGCGGCGTGCAACGCCGCTCCACGAGCCAGCGGTGGAACGCCTGGTGCACGGGATGCTGCTGGTACTGCTTGAGGTCCTCGGTGCCGGCGAATTCCATGTGCAGCAGTCGCGAGTAGCCGCGCGTCCTCGCGCCGGTGAGGTCGCTCCCGAAACGCAGGCGGGTCATGCCGCCGATCTTCTCGGGCCATGACGCGACCTGCAATCGCATGTCCGCGTAGTCCTCGTCGGACAGCTCCTCCGGAAAGAAGAAGAGCACGACGTGCTGGAGCGCCATCGGTCAGTAGACCTCGAAGTACTCACGCATCTCCCACTCCGATACAACGGTGCCCTCGGGCGGGGGATGCTCGGCGACAGCGGCCTCGTACCGTGCGTTCTCTGCGCGCTTCATCATCAGGTAGTAATCGACGAAGGCGTCGCCGAAGGCGCGGCGGAACAACGTGTCCCCCTCGAGCGCGGCGATCGCCGCGGCGAGCGATGTCGGCAACAGCTCTGCGTCCTCGGCGTACGGGTCGGCGGTCACCGGCGGTGGGGGCTCGACGCCGCGGGTGATGCCGTCGAGTCCCGCGGCGATATTCGCCGCCATGTAGAGGTACGGGTTGGCGGCGGGCTCTCCGAGGCGGTTCTCGACGTGAGTCCCCTTGTCGCCGGCCCCCCCCTGCACGCGCACCATGGCGCCGCGGTTCTCGAGCGCCCAGCCGATGCGGTCCGGCGCGAAGGAGTACGGGCGGAACCGCCCGTAGCCGTTGACCGTCGGAGTGGTGAAGATGGTCATCGGCTTGGCGTGCTCGAGCAGACCGGCGACGAACTGCCGTCCCACCGGTGAGAGCATCTCGCTCTCCGAGACGAAGACGTTGTCGCCACTGCCTGCCTCAGTGAGCGACTCGTGAAGGTGCCAGCCCGACGGGAAGAAGTTGGGCAGCGCTGGCCAGCACATGAAGGTCGCGAGCAGCCCGCGACGGCGGCAGATCGACTTCACCGCAGTGCGGAACATGATCATCGCGTCGGCGGCGCTGAGTCCCGCCAGCGGAGCGAATGTGAACTCCATCTGCCCGGGGCCCCACTCGTCCTCCATCGAGCGCGGCGGGATGCCGATGTCGTACAGCGCGTCGCGGAGGGCTCGCAGCGTGCCGTCGACGCCGTCGAGGCGCGTCTCAGAGAGGTACTGGTAGCCCTGCTCGACGACGTCGACCAGCGGTGGCGGCGGGGGCGCGCCGGTCGCCTCGAGGGCGATGCGCTCGTTGACGAGTCCGACGATGTAGTACTCGACCTCGAGTCCGGCGGTGTACCCGTAGCCCGCTGCCTCGAGACGGCGCAGCTGCTCGCGCATGATGGCGCGGCCGTCGAGCGGCATCGGCCTGCCGTTGCTGAAGTACGCGTCGCAGAGTACCCAGCCGGTGCGGTCGGCCCAGGGCAGCACGCGGAACGTGTGCGGATCGGGCACGATGACCACGTCGGGGAAGCCGGTGAGCTCGGGGATCCCGAAGCCGCCGCCGGCCCCGAACGCCTGCGGGAACACGCTGTTGCCGGTGTCGAGGCTATAGATGGCGCCGGAGAAGTCGAGACCGCTGCTCATCGCGGCGATCGCGGCCTCGGCGGAGAGGAACTTGGCGCGGGCGATGCCGTGCTGGTCGACGATGACCACGCGCACGGTGCGCAGCCCCTTCTCGCGGATCTCCGCGGCAACGGCTTCGGCGGCGGCGTGCTGCTCGTCGGTGTGCAGCCGGTGTCGCCTGACGAAACCCGGCGTGCCGACGCCCTGGTTGCTCGCGCCGTCCTCCTTTGGGCTCACGCTGCGCCTCCCTGGTGCGCGCCGCGCATCGAGTCGAGCAGCGGGATTGCGAACTGCTTCGGCTGCATCTCGGCGAGCGTCACCAGCGTCTCGGTGCGCTGCACGCCGGTGATCTGCCAGACGCGCTCGAGCAGCAGCTGGCGCAGATGGTTGTGGTCGCGGACGACGAGCCGCGCGAGCAGGTCGATCGCCCCCGTGACCAGGCTCACGTCGGTCACCTCCGGGAGCTCGCGCAGCGCCTCAATGACTGGCGCGAGCGAGTACCCCTGCACCGCCGTGATAGTGAGGAACACCGTCACCGGGAAGCCCGCCTCGGGCCAGCCGATGTCGAGCGTGTAGCCGCGGATCACCCCTGCCCGCTCCAGCCGCGCGATGCGCTCGCCGACGGCGGGTGGGGACATGCCGAGCGTGCGCGCCAGGCTGCGCTGCGACGTCCGCGCATCGCTCGCGAGCAGCCGCAGGATCTCGAGATCGACGGCGTCGAGCACGGCGGGAGGGACCTGGGGGGCGACGATGGCGGCGAGGCCTGCCAGCGGCGTGACGCTGTCAGCCATCCGTTAGCCTTCGCCCGTCACGGACTTGCCATTCGCTCGCCACTTCGGCAACATCCCCTCTCACGCGCCTCGCTTCAGCCGCCAAAGTCTGCCGTTCGCACCGCACACTGTCAAGCACACCTCGAAGGAACGCAGAGCCATGCCGACGCTCCCCAAGCCCAGCTGGTCACCCACTTTTGCCACGCGGACGGAGGGCGCCAGCAGCGAGCTCGCCGCCATCCTCGCCCTGTCGGCCGGGACCGACCTGATCAGCTTCGCCGGCGGCCTCCCCGATCCGCAGACCTTCCCGGTGGCCGTCCTCGAGGACCTCACCGCGCGCCTCCTCGCCACCGACGCGGCCACCGCGCTGCAGTACTCGCCGACGCCCGGGCTCCCCGGCCTGCGGGAGGCCTTCGCCGACCGCCTCGAGCACACCGAGTGTCGGCGCCCCGAGCCCGAGGAGCTGATGGTCACCAGCGGCAACATCGACGCGGTCGGCCTCCTCGCCAAGGCGCTCGTCGATCCCGGCGACGTCGTCGCTGTCGAGGCGCCCACCTACCTCGGCGCCATCGACGCCTTCCGAGGGTTCCAGGCCGACGTGCGCGGCGTCCGCATGGCCGGCGACGGCATCGACGTCGAGGCACTCGATCACCTCTGCGCGAGCACGGCCGTCAAGGTGATCTACGCCATCCCGGATCACCAGAATCCCACCGGCATCACCATGTCGGCGGAGCGTCGCACCGCGCTCGTCGACGTCTGCCGGCGCCACGGTGTGCTGGTCATCGAGGACGTCGCCTACCGCGAGCTCACCTTCACCGACGACCGACCGCCGACGCTCTGGTCGCTCGCCCCCGACGTGGTCGTCCAGACCGGTACGACGTCGAAGACCTTTTTCCCCGGGGTGCGCCTCGGCTGGGCGACCGGTCCGCCAGCGGTGATCGCACAGATGGTCATCGCCAAGCAGAACGCCGACCAGTGCGCCGGCGCGTTCGGGCAGCGCCTCCTCGAGGAGTACCTGCGCGGCGGCCACCTCGACCCGCAGCTGCGCCGCTCGAACACCCTCTACTCGGGCCGCTGCGACCTCATGCTCGCCGCGCTCGACGAGCACATGCCCGACGGCATGACCTGGACCCGGCCGCACGGCGGCTTCTTCACGTGGCTCACTGGGCCCGAATGGCTCGACACGGTCGCTCTCGCGCAGCGCGCCCAGGAGGCAGGCGTGGCGTTCGTCCCGGGACGGCCGTTCCACCCGCAGCGCGACGGCGCCAACAAGCTGCGCCTCGCCTTCAGCCTCGCCGGCGACGACGACATCGACGAGGGCGTGCGACGCCTCGGCACACTGATCACCTCAGCACTGGAGAACCGATGAGCGACAGCGTCCAGCACTTCACAACCGTCGCTGGCGGCGTCCCGCCCGCCCCCGGCCGCTATGTCGACGTCGATGCCATCGAAGCGGTGGAGTTCGTTCCCGGCCTTGTCTTCCGCCCCGTCCTCGGCGAGCGCACGATGGTCAACTTCGTCTCCTTCGAGCCCAACACCGAGGCCCCGATGCACGTGCACGAGGAAGAGCAGATCGTGATCGTGCTCGAGGGCGAGTTCCAGTTCGAGATCGACGGCGACGTGCGCACCATGCGCAGCGGCGACGTTGCGGTGATCCCCAGCTGGGTGCCCCACGGGGCGCGCACCAGGGACACGTCGTGCCGCGAGATCGATGTCTTCAACCCGCCGCGGCGGTCGCTGCTCGATCACGCCGGCAGGCAGACGCCTCCGACCGGCGCGGGTGTGTAGGTGGACCTCGCGCTCACCGGCAGGCGCGCGCTGGTCACCGGTGGCTCGAAGGGCATCGGCCTCGCCGTTGCGGAGGAGCTCGCCGCGGAGGGAGCCGACGTCGCCATCTGCGCGCGCACCGCCAGTGAGGTGGAGGCGGCGGCCGAGCGGCTGCGCAGATCGGGACGCACCGTGCACGTGCAGGTCGCCGACGTCACCGACGCAGCGCAGATCAGCGACCTCCTGCAGCACACGGTCGACGCACTCGGCGGCCTCGACATCCTCGTCAACAACGCCGGCGCGGCGCACCCCGGCAACTTCGAGTCGCTGAGCGACGAGGACTGGCAGGACGACCTCGACGTCAAGCTCTTCTCGCATGTCCGCTGCACGCGCGCGGCTCTCCCCCACCTCCGCGCCAGCGCCGCAGCGCGCGTCATCAACATCAACTCGGTGTACGCGCGCTACCCCGACCCCAACTTCTTCGCGACCACGGTGATCCGGGCGGCGTGCCTCAACCTCTCCAAGGCGCTGGCGCGCGAGTTCGCCCCGGACTGCATCCTGGTCAACAGCGTCAACATCGGCTTCGTGGTCACGCCGCAGTGGGAGAACATCCGGCGACGTCGCGCTCCCGACAGCAGCGCGGACGAGTTCTTCGCGGCACTTGCCAAGGATGAGGTGCCCCTGGGCCGGTTCGGTAACGTCGACGAGGTGAGCGGCATCGTCACCTTCCTCGCCAGCGATCGCGCCAGCTATCTCACCGGCACCTCGATCGACGTCGCCGGTGGCATGGGCAAGTACGTCTGATGTGCAGGCTTCTGGCGTGGGTGGGACGCGAGCCGGTGCCCGTGGCGCAGGCGCTCGGTGAGCGCGAGCTCGGTGCATTCACCGCCCTGTCGCGCCAGCACGCCGACGGCTGGGGCATCGCGTGGTGGCCGGAGCTCGCGGCGAGCGCCGCCGGCGCCCCGCTGATCGAGCGCTCCACGACGTGCGCCGCCAACGATCCCCGTTTTGCCGAGCTCACCGGGGCGGAGAGCGGCGATGCGGGGTTCGTCCACCTGCGTTGGGCGACGCAGGGCCTGGCGATCGCCACCGCCAACACGCACCCGTTCACGCGCGGTCGGCTGGCGTTCGCCCACAACGGCGCCATCCATCCCCAGGAGCGCCTGGACGAGATCCTGCCGCGCGGCTGGAAGGCGGGGATGCGAGGAACCACCGACAGCGAGCGCTACTTCCTCGCCATCGCGGCGCGACTCGAGGACGGCGTGCCGATGCGCGACGCCGTTGCTGCCGTGGTGCAGCACATCTTCGCGGACTTCCAGCCCACCAGCCTCAACGCCATGATGCTGGCGCAGGACGCGGCCTACGTGATCAGCGCGCACGACCCGTCCCGGGTCCCGGCTGTCGGCGCATCGTCCGGTGGCGCGAGCACGTCGACAGAGCTCGACACCGCGTTCTACGACCTGCACTACCGCGCTCGGGAGGACACCGTGGTGGTGGCATCGTCGGGCTTCCCGCAGCGGACAGAGGATGGCTGGGAGCCGCTCGACAACATGACGCTGCTGCGCGTCGAGCGTGGCACGCTGGCCATCTCGATCTCTTCGCTGGCGGCGTCGACTGTCCCGCTCGCCTCCTGAGCCGCTCCGGGCGGCGCCTTCAGCGCTTGGCGTAGTCTCCGAAGCCGGACCAGTCGACCACGACGCATGCCTCGTCTCCGACGATCCAGGCGTCATGCCCCGGGGGGCAGATCATCAGGTCGCCGGGGCCGAACTCGTCCTCGGTCCCGTCATCCATGACCACCTTCATCCGGCCGGAGACGAAATAGGCGACGTGGGCAGCCTCGCAGCTGTCGGTCTTTGCGATCGGCTTGACGTGCTCGGACCATTTCCAGCCGGGCTCGAAACGTGCGCGTCCCACGGGCCCGCCGTCGCTGTTGAGGAGCTCGAGCTTGCCCTTGCCCTGCTCAAAAGGACGGGTTTCATCCGGTGCGTCAAAGCTCTTGCGGCTCATCCGCGTTCCGATGGTTGCCATGGTGAACCTCCTCCGAAGATATGCCGGTTGGTGATCGAGGATGTCGACGGTGTTTGGTCGATGTCCGACGTCCGCCAGCGGTCCCGTATGCGATGGGCAGGCTCGAGTCCATGCTCCACTCGGAAAAGGAGCCGTCGTAGACACCAGCATTGTGGACCCCGGCGAGCTCCAACGCAATTAGCGCGACGGTCGCTAGGGGAGGCTCAGCGCTCCCGAGAGGTGCCCCGAGCCCGCCACCCCCCTTTCCCTCCGGTCGAGCAGCGCGTATCCCTTCTGACCCGGCGCGCGTTTGCGGGTCAGAACGTCGCATTCGCGGCGTCGGACGGTGCAGTGTCGTGAATCCCAGGCGCCTGACCCTTCTGGTGGCCACCGGGCTGGTCGTGACCGGCTGCGGAGCGACCGCGAACGCGCTGGGGACCCCGACGCACGTGACCTCCACCCATGTCGCGAGCGGCCCGGACACGCTGACCCTCGCGCACCCCACCGCTGCGCCGGCGGGGACGCCCGCGCCGGCCGCGACTCCGGCGTCCCCGCCGCCCAAGCCGCAGGTGGTCGTCGTGGCGGACCAGGGCAACGTCTCCGGTGCCACCTTCGAGGTCGCGCTGCTCAGCAGCGCCGGGGAAGTGCTCGCGTCAACGCAGGTTCCGAAGGATGCGCAGTGGACGATCGGCACCGGCCCCAACGCGGCGTATTGGGTGACCGGCGGGAAGTTGCAGCGGTTGGACGAGCACGGCGCCGTCGCCACCCTCGCAACGGTGCCGAGAACCGAGGCCGGCCGTGTCGTGCTGTCGCCGGACGGATCGCAGTGGGCGTACGCCACCACCTCACACGATGCGCGGAGCGTCATCACCAACCGTCTCTACCGAGGCGGCATCGGCCAGCCCGCGCGGCTCATCGCAGAGCGCACCGCCGACCCCAACCATCCCAACGCAGACACCCCAGGCCCCTGGCAGTACTACCTGTTGTCGTGGACTGCCCAGGGGCTCCTCATCGAGCGCCAGCCCGTCGGTGGCTGCGGCTGCGGGACGCCCTTCGACATGCAGATGTCCGCGGCTTACTCCGCGTTCATCGACCCGGCGACCCGCAATGCGACGCCGCTGGGCACGTCGGCCTCGTGCCCGATGTCCGGCATCGGCGCTGACGGCACGCTGGCCTGCTTCCACGTGTCGTCCACCGGGGCGTCCGACAGTCTTCGGCTCATCAACGGGGCGCAGACCACGCATCGGTATCAGCTCTCAGGCAAGACCGCCGGCGGCGACGCGACCTTCAACGGCTCGACGCTCGCCTACGCGACCGTCCCCAGCACCGCCGGAGGCTGCGGTGCACCCGACTGGCGTCCGCAGGCCACCCTGCACCTCATGGACGCCCAGACCGGCGACGCGCGCAGCCTCGGCCGCGCCGGCCTCGCTCCCGTCGCCTGGCTGTCCGACGGCAGCATCCTCGCCACACTCAGCGTGGTGCGCACCGGCAGCACCACCAGCTCAGTGGTGGTCGTCGACCCGGCGACGGGCGGCCTGCGCACCGTGTTCGATCGGTCGTTCGAGGTCGTCGGCCTCGCCTGACCGGCGCATCCGCCGGGCGTTCACCCTGCGATCGCCGAAGCGGTTGCACCCGCCGGGACCCAGGCCGCCGTGCACAATGTGCCGGATGCGCCGCCGACGCCTCCTCGTCGCAGCCGGTCGCCTCCGAGCTGCTCGAGACTGCCTCGTAGGCGGCCATCGTGGAGATATATGACGTCATCGTCGTCGGCCTCGGCGCCATGGGCAGCGCGGCTGCGTATCAGCTCGCCGGCAGGGGGGTGCGCGTCCTCGGCCTCGACCAGTTCTCGCCCCCCCACACGCTTGGTTCAACGCACGGCGACAGCCGCGTCACCCGGCTCGCCATCGGCGAGGGCATGGCGTACGTGCCACTGGCGATGCGCTCGCATGAGCTGTGGCGCGAGATCGAGGCGCAGACCGGCGCCGACCTGCTCACCGCCAACGGCTGCCTGATCCTCGGCCGGGCCGGTACCGGGTTCGGCTTCCACGGCAAGGTGGACTTCCTGCAGGACACCATCGCTGCGGCCAGGGCCTTTGACATCCCGCATGAGGTGCTCGACGCTGACGCGATCCGGCGCAGCTTCCCGCAGTTCAACCTCGTCGGAGACGAGGTGGGATACCACGAGCCGGGCGGCGGCTTCGTGCGCCCTGAGGCGTGCGTGAGAGCGCAGCTGACCCTCGCCGCCCAGCGTGGCGCGGACATCCGCCGCGACGAGCGGGTCGAGAGCTTCGCGATCACCGCGGACGGGGTCACCGTACGCACCGCCCGTGGCGACCACTCCGCCGGCAAGCTCATCCTCAGCGCGGGCCCATGGATCGCCGGCCTGCTCGACGGAGAGCTGCGCCAGAGATTCGCGGTCCATCGCCAGGTGATGCACTGGTTCGCCACCGCGCCACCGCACGAGCTCCTCGTCCCGGATCGGTTCCCGGTGTACATCTGGGAGGCGACGGAGAGGGACACCTTCTACGGCTTCCCGGCCATCGACGGCGAGGATGGCGGGATGAAGGTCGCCGCCGAGCAGTTCGACGAGGTCACCGATCCCGCCTCGGTGAAGCGTGAGGTGTCGCTGGAGGAGTCCCTGGCGCTGTTCGACGGCCTGGTCGGTGCAGGCCTGCCGCACCTGCACCGGCGCCGGGTCAAGGCTGTCGCGTGCCTGTACACCACCACTACCGACGGCGACTTCGTCATCGACTGGCATCCCGACAGCGAGGACGTCCTCATCGTTTCCCCGTGCTCGGGGCACGGGTTCAAGCACTCCGCAGCCATCGGCGAGGCAGCCGCGGAGCTGGTCACGCAGGGGGCGAGCGCCATCGACCTCGACGCCTTCTCACTGCGCCGGTTCGCCACCTGAGCGGCTCAGCGCCGTGGCCACCGCCTCGATGACCTCGTCGTCGGCAGCGTTGAGGCGTCGCGCCGCACCGACCACCCGGTCCGCGGCCTCCGCGAGGCGCACGCGGCGGGCCGCCGCCCCGAGCTGTGGGACGGCGGACACGCGCGTGCCCCTCGACCGGCTGCCGGCAACAACGCCTCCCGACTGGAGCTCGCGATACGCGCGGGCGATCGTCCCCGGCGCCACCCCGAGGTCCGCAGCCAGCCGGCGGACCGAGGGCAGCGCATACCCCGCCGGCAGCCTTCCGCTCTCGACGAGTTCCGCGATCTGCGAGCGCAGCTGCTCGTACACCGGGACAGGCGAGTCGAGGTCGATGACGAGCTCCATGAGTTCAGTGGTGCGCCTGGATGTATCGGTGTGTTGCCACACCGATACACTACTACACTCGGCGAAGAGTGATCAGCGACCCGGCATCCAGTGGTGAGGGCCCCGGCAGACCGACCAGCACCATGGTGCCGTCGCGGCTGAGCAGCCGGAGATACGCGTTGTAGTCGTGAGTGGCCGATACCGTGTCGAGAATGAATAGCGGCGAGCGTGCTTCGCGAGGGGGTCGGCGTCCGATGTCACCACGAAGTCGTCCGCGCCGAGCCGCGCCGCGTCCTGCTGCTTGCCGGGTGAGTGGCTGAGCACCGTGACCTGCGCACCCAGCGCATCGAGGAACTTCACTCCCCATGTGGCCTAATCCGCCGAGGCCGACCACTGCCGTCCGGTCGTCAGCGCGCACGCCAAAGTGGCGAATCGGCGAGTACGTGGTGATGCCTGCACACATCAGCGGCGCTGCGCCATCGAGTGGCAGGCTGTCGGGGACCGCCAACACGTATTTCTCATCGACGACCACCCGTTCCGAATAACCGCCGTAGGTCGGCGTCCGGCCGTCGCGTTCATACCCGTTGTAGGTGGGTGATATGCCGCGCTCGCAGTACTGTTCCTCACCGGCGACGCAGGCCGCGCATTCACGACACGAATCGACGAACACGCCCACCCCGACCGTGTCGCGGACCAGCGCCCGACGTCCGCGCCGACCCCACCACGGAGCCTACGATCTCGTGGCCGGGCACCGTCGGGAAGATCGAGCCGCCCCATTCGTCACGGGCCTGGTGGATGCCGCTGTGGCAGACGCCGCAGTAGCCGATGTCGATCACCACGTCGTGCGGACCCGGCTCGCGGCGATCGAACTCAAAAAGCTCGATCGGCGATGTCGGCCCGGTCGCGGCATAGCCCAGGGTTCGGAGCATCTTCCTGGCTGCGCTCCTGCTGATTCCGTGGTAGGAGGGGCGCCAATCCTAGAGGAGGCTTGCGGGAAGACTCAGGCCGCGTCTCTGGCGGCGACCCATGTGAACGGCTGACACCCGCCGCTGGGCGTCGTGTGCTCTTCTCGGCCTGACGCCGACCTGGTCGGGCTGTGGCTGCCGATGCTGGCACCAGGAGGATCAGGCTGCTGCCCGGGTGCCACGAGGTCCCGCCAGCGCGTACGATCCGCCTTTCGGCTGGTCACAGCCGTCCAGGTGGAGAGAGCGCATGCCCCAGTTCATGGACGTCCACGACGACCTGAAGCTTCCCGACGAGGCGATCCAGCAGATCACGGCCGACGCCAAAGCGATGAAGACCGACGAGTTCGGCGTACGCCAGGTGGAGCTGTACCACAACCCGGACGGCAAGGTGTACTGCGTGCTCGACGCTCCCGATGAGGACGCCGTTCGCCGGCACCACGCCGCTATCGACGTGCCGTGCGGAGACGTCCATTCGGTCAAGGGCATCCTGTAGAGGGCTACCCGCCCGACTGGGACCCAGATTCAACGAGAATCGAAGCTAACCAGGCGGGTGCCCCCGCAGGCGTGGTCCGCGTGCTGGCACTGCTGAGCAAGCCGGTGGGTCGCGCACGCGTGCGCGCAATGCCACGCGTGCGCGCAATGCTTGGATGACACAACCGTATCGCGCGCTGGCGGTCCAGCAAGCGGAAAGGCCGCAGGTGCGCCTGTCCACATCCTCTGTCACTGACGAGGGCAGCGGGCGGTGGGCGGACGGCTTCGCGGTCGGCGTCTTCGTTCTGTCGGGCGCGGCCGGCCTCGTCTACCAGGTCGTGTGGTCGCGCCAGCTTGTGCTGCTGTACGGCAACACCACCGAGGCCATCGGCACGATCGTTGCGGCGTTCATGGCGGGCCTCGGACTGGGTGGCTTGGCGGGCGGGCTGATCTCGCCGCGGCTGCGGCGGCCGCTCCGCGTCTACGGCGCGGTGGAGCTCACGGTCGGCGCCGCGGCCCTGCTGGTACCGCTCGGCTTCCAGCTGATCGAAGGGGTGTATCGGTCTGCGTACGACACCACATCTCCCGGCCAGCTCACCCTGGTGCGGCTGCTCCTGGCCATGGCGACGGTGACACCCGTCACCTTCCTCATGGGACTGACACTGCCGCTGCTCACGCGCCACATGGTCACCTCCATGCGCACCGCGGGCGCGCACATGGGGCGGCTGTACAGCGCCAACACCTTCGGGGCCATGGCGGGCACGCTGCTGTCGGGCTTGCTGCTCATCGAGCTGCTGGGCCTCTCCGCAACCACGCACGTCGCCGTCGGCCTCAACTTCGTGGCGGGCACCGTCGCCTTGCTCGTGGCCGCGCGAACCCGCATTGCGAGAACTGTTGAGACGACCGTCGTCGACGCGCCGGAGCAGCACGCCCCGAATCGCGCACTCCGCGTGCTGCTGTACGCGGCCACGTTCGTCTCCGGCTTCGTCGCGCTCAGCCTCGAGCTGCTCTGGACGCGCATGCTGGCCGAGGGCACGGGATCGCGCATCTACATCTTCGTCGTCATCCTCGCCATCTACCTGCTCGGCATCGCCGTCGGCGGCGGGGCGTACCGTCGCGCGAGCAGTCCGCAACGGGACACGCCGAAGACGCTCGCGCTCGCGTTTGTGGGCGTGGCTGTCAGTACATTGCTCACGGTGCCGCTGGCGACGCTCTGGCTGCCGTCGGTCGGCATGACGCGCGCGATCATGCTGCTGCCGGCAACCGTCTGCATGGGCTATGCGTTCCCGCTCACGGCCCGGCTGCTCACGCGCAAGCCGACGCACGGCTCGCGCAGCATCGGCGTGCTGTACGCGTGGAACACCCTGGGCTCCATCCTCGGCTCCCTGGCCGCTGCGTTCGTGCTCGCCGGCACACTGGGCACCAATGGCTCGATCCTCGTGGTCGGAGCGGCGGACGCACTGATCGCGCTGCTGCTGCTGCTCGCTGGGGTCACATCGCTGCGAGCCGTGCCGCTGCGCATCGTCGCCGTTGCCGGCGTTCTGGTCGTGGTGCCGCCGCTACTGGTCGCCACCGGATCCCCAGTGCTTCTCACCGCGACGGAGCATCGGCTCGGGGCCACAGGGCTGCCCCTGCACCACACCGAGGACCGCATCGCCACGGTGGACGCCGTCGGCGGACCGCCCAGCAAGCGGCGCCTCTACGTGACCGGCACCGCGATGACCAGCCTGAGCGTCGATACCAAGCTCATGGCGTACGTACCCAAGCTGCTGCGCCCAGACGCCAATAGCTTTCTCGACATTTGCTTCGGCATGGGCACCACGTTCCGCTCTGCGCTCCTGCTCGGCATGCACGTCGACGCCGTCGACCTCTCTCCCTCCGTGCCGCTTCAGATGCCCACGTTCTACCCCGACGCGGAGCAGTTCCTGCACAGCCCGAGCGCCCGGGTCATCACCGCCGATGGGCGCAACTACGTGCGCCTCTCGTCACGGCAGTACGACGTCATCTCGGTCGACCCCCCGCCCCCGATCGACAGCGCCGGCACCGTGGTGCTGTACACGAAGGAGTTCTACGCGGACGCGCACGCCCGGCTGCGCCCCGGCGGGCTGATGCTGCAGTGGCTGTACTTCGGTGTCGACCTTGAGCAGCTGCGCGAGCATCTGCGCACATTCCGCTCAGCATTTCCTCACATGCTGGTGCTCATAAGCCCGCGGCATGGTGGGATGTACATGCTCGGCTCTGACGCCCCCATCACGTGGGATGACCCCGCCGTCGCGCGCGTCTTCGAGTCACCTCAGGCGACCGCAGACCTCGCGGACGCGCCGGACTATCACTCCCTTCCCACGCGGTCGTGGCCGGCCATCATCGACAGCATGCGATGGCTGCAGGACGGCGACGTCGATCGCTTCGTCGGCGATGCCCCGATGATCACCGACGACCGCCCGCTCACCGAGTACGACCTCCTGCACGTGGTGTTCAGCTCCGGCAACCACCACAACGTGACCGAGAAGATGCTGCGCGCGCTGTGGCCGTAGCGGCGCGCGCCTGCCGAGAAGGGGCTCCAGCCGGGTTGCGGCCCAGAAACGGCCCGCCTACAATGCCCACCGCGAGGCGGCGAGTTGACGTTTGAACTGGACGTGACGCGTGCGGCGGTTGCGCCAGTCTGAGGAGGGGAGCTGTGGGGTGGCGTGGTCTTCGGGCGGAATTGGGCCGAGCGCGGTTCCCAGTCAGCGTCGGCGCCGTCCTTCTGCTGGCGTCGTGCGGCAGTTCGTCGGGCGGCGGGGCAGCATCGAGCGCCCCCGGAGTGACGTCGAACAGCATCCTGTTCGGACAGACCGCGCCGCAGTCAGGGCCTGCCGCCCAGTACGGTCAGTCCACTTCCGGCGTCAAAGCGTATTTCGCCTACGTCAACGACCAAGGCGGGGTCCAGGGCCGGAAGCTCCAGCTCACCAGCCTCGACGATCAGTACACGCCGTCGGTGGCACTCCAGGACACCCGGCAGCTGATCACCCAGGACAACGTCTTCGCCGAGGTCGCCTGCAATGGCACGGCCACCAGTAAAGCCAACCTGCAGGCTCAGGCGCCGGCGAACATCCCCGTCGTCGGGGTCCAGACCGGAGCCACGACCTTCGCGGGCACCTTTCGTCCGTTCCTCTACAACGTCTGGCCCTCCTATCTCACCGAGGGCAAGCTGCTCGGCAGCTATGCCAAGGACACCCTCCATCTCAAGAAGATCGGGGTCCTGTATCAGAACGACGACTTCGGCAAGAGCCTCCTTGCGGGCGTCAACCAAGCCGGAGTGCAGGGCGCGCCGGCGATCTCGTACGACCCCACCCAGGTCAACTTCGGTCCTCAGGCCGAGCAGTTCAAATCAGCCGGGGTCGACGGCGTCATCATCCTGGCGATCCCGCAGCCGACCATCGCCTTCCTCAACGCATTGTCCGCCGTCAACTTCTTCCCCACACGCCTGATGAGCCAGGTGTCAGCGATACCGCAGTCGTTCTCTGCTGCATCGAGCGAGTTTCCGGGGAGCTACATCGGCGCATTCATCCCACCGCTCACCGAACTGAGCAACCCGCAGGTCAAGACGTTTGCCGATGCCATGCAAAAGTACGAGCCGGGCAAGCCGGTCTCCGTGTTCGCTGCGTGGGGATGGCAGGAGGCTCAGGTGGCAGTCGCCGGACTGCGCGCGGTGCAGGGCGCACTCACCCGCAACTCCTACGAGCAGGCGCTCAATCAGATCCAGAACCTTCAGACCATCGGTGGCACGATCTCATACAGTGCCAGCGCGCACCCGGGCGTCCAGCAGATGTTCCTGGTGAAGGCCCGCACCAACGACCTGGTGCGCGGCTCAGGATAGCGCCGTGATCTCGTCACTCAGCGCCACCCCGCACTAGTGGCAGAGTTCGGGCAGCTCGTTCTCGGCGGGCTCGGCTTCGGCGGCATCTACGCTCTTGCCGCGCTCGGGCTGGTGCTCATCTTCAAGACGTCCGGGGTTGTCAACTTCGCCTTCGGAGCCATGGCAACGGTGGTCCCCCTGGTGCTCTGGACGCTCTTCTCCCCGCTCGGGCTGCCCGTGGTGGTCGCCTGGCTGCTGGCGCTGATCGCCGCCCTGCTGCTCGGCGGCGTCACCCAGGTGCTCTTTCTGCGTCGCATCGAAGACGCTCCGCCGCTCATCCAGATCGCGCTCACGCTTGGGCTGCTGCTCGTCATCGAGGGTCTGGCTGGCGTCCTCTGGGGGTTTTCACCGAAGGAGGTCCCGAGAGTGGTGCACGGATCTTCGGTGGTCCTTGGACCGTACCTCATCGCCCCCAATGACATCGTCATCATCGCGGTCACGCTGCTTCTTGGAGCTGCCTTCTACTTCCTCTTCGAGCGCACCCGAATTGGGTTGGCAATGCGCGCCATCGCCCAGGACAGTGACACCGCTGAGCTGATGGGGATCCGGGTGAGGCGTTTCATCACCGCCTCTTGGGCGGTGGGCGTTCTGGTCACTGGAGTGGCTGCCAACCTGGTGGCTCCCACCGTCAGCCTCTCACCAACCATGATGGACAACATCGCGGTATTCGCCTTCGCCGCCGCGGTGCTCGGCGGTTTCGGGTCCTTGGCGGGAGCGATCGTCGGAGGTTTCGCCATCGGCGTGGTGAGCGACCTCATCGCCGGCTACCTCTCGAGCGATCTTCAGCTCAGCTTGGTGTTCCTGCTGATCGTGGTGATCCTGTATGCCCGTCCGCAGGGACTCTTCGGGGTCGCCGCCCAAAGCCGCCAGTGAAGCGCTTCGCCGGGCGCAGCCCTCGTCAGCGCAGGAGCCGGCTCGCCTGGGTGCTCGCCGCTACCGCCACCGTCGTAGCTCTCGTCTTCCCGCAGCTCTTCGGCGACCAGACCTCACTGGCGACGAAATGCTTGATCTACGGTTTGGTCGCTGTCACCCTCAACCTGCTGGTCGGTTATGGCGG
>CATPAP010000153.1 GCA_955651875.1 Candidatus Dormiibacterota bacterium | reverse complement strand
GGGCGGCGCTGGACACGCAAGAAGCTGATCCCCGGCGCCCGTTCGGCGGCAGGCAGCCTGCGCCGGGCGGCCTCGGCGCGATCGAGGCGGCGCTGGTGGCCGGGCTGACCGGTGTCGGCATGCAGCCCGGACCCGCGGTCTCGGCCGTGCTGCTGTACCGGCTGGCGACCTACTGGCTGCCGGTGCTGCCGGGCTGGCTGTCCTGGCGGTCCTTGCAGCACCGGGGGTATGTGTGAGCACCGGCCCGCGGCTTTCCGCCCAGGGCGCGTCAGCGCGGACGCCCGTCTTGCCGGCCGGCCACCAGCGCCGCCCGTCGGGCGCGCCGCCTCCGCTGCCCCGGCACATCGAGCGCAGCGGATATATCTGGCTGGCGGTCGCGATCGTCGCGGTGGGCGGGGTCATCGCGGTCTTCGCTGGCGGCCTGAGCCGCTGGGCGGTCGATGTCACGGTCATCGACGACGCCATGACCCGGCATGTGGCCAGCGCACCCGTTCCGGGATTCACGGCGGTCGCCCGCGTGATCGCTGAGGCGGGCGCGGCGCCGGCGACGATCTTCGCGGGATACGTGCTCCTGCTGGCGCTCGTCGTGCTGCGCCGGTTCCGGTATCTGGTGGTACTGATCGTCAGCTACGAGATCATGGGGGCGCTGACGGCCATCATCTTGTTTGTCGTGCACCGGGCGCTGCCCTTCGGCGTGCCGATCCAGTTTCACTGGGCTGGCTTCTCGATGCCGTCGGTCGAGATCGAGAAGGTGTGCGCCGTGCTGACCGGTGCGCTCTACACGTTGGTGCCCGCCGGGCGCTGGCGGCGGCGCGGCGGCTGGGCCGCGCTCGCGATCGTCGTCGTGATCGGCCTGTCCCGGATGCGCCTGGACGTGGACGCGCCGACCGGCATGCTGCTCGGCGCGATCCTCGGCGTTACCGTGCCGCTGCTGGGAATGCGGCTGTTCGCCCCGGAGGAGTCGTTCCCGGTGGTCTACGGTGGCGCGCACGGTGCGCATCTCGACCTCGGTGGCGCACGCGGGGAGGCGATCGTGCGCGCGCTGAAGGAGCAGATGGGCATCGAGGTGTCCGGCGTCGAGCCGTTCGGGCTGGCTGGTTCCGGTGGGTCCAGCCCGATGCGGCTGCGACGGGCCGGCGAGCCGGGCGGATACCTGTTCGGCAAGCTGTACGCGCGCTCGCACGTGCGCGCGGACCGCTGGTACAAATTCGGCCGGCAGCTGCGGTACGGCCGGCTGGAGGATGAGCGGTCGTTCCAGGGCGTCCGCCGCCTCGTGCAGCAGGAAGACTATGCGCTGCGGCTCTGCCGGGACGCCGGGCTGCCGAGCCCGCAGCCGCACGGTTTTGTCGAGCTCACGCCGGAACGGGAGTACCTGCTGCTTACTGAGTTCTTTGCCGGTTCGGCCGAGCTGGGTGACGCCGCGGTGGACGACCAGGTCGTTGATGACGGGCTGCTGATCGTCCGCAGGATGTGGGACGCGGGGCTCGCGCACCGTGACGTCAAGCCGGCCAACCTGTTGGTCCGCGACGGCCGTCTGCTCTTGATCGATGTCGCGTTCGCGGAGGTACGCCCGACACCATGGCGGCAGGCGGTCGACCTGGCCAACATGATGCTGTGCCTGGCCCTGCGCAGCAGTGCCGAGCGCGTCTACCAGCGCGCGCTGCCGTTCTTCACCACGGCGGAGATCTCAGAGGCGTTCGCCGCGGCCCACGGCCTCGCGCTGCCGTCCCAGCTTCGGCACGAGATCCGGGCCAGTGGCGGCGAGCTGCACGAGGAGTTCCTTCGGCTGCTGCCGCGCCGGCCTGCGCCCATCCGGATCCAGCGCTGGAGCGCGCGCCGGGTGGCCTCCTCAGCTGCCGTCCTCGCGGCGGTCGTCCTGCTCGGCTTCGCCCTGGCGAATGTGCTGGTCAACGACACCACTCAGCCATCGGCACTGCTCGTCACCAATATGGGCTGCCAGGCCCTGGAACCGCTGCTGGCCGAGGCCCAGTCGGTGCCCACAGCTACCGAAGTGGTGTGCATCCGGTCCCTGCCCACCGGCTGGAGCCTGGGCCGGGTCGAGGCGCTCCGCGGCACATCGGTCATCACGCTGGACAACGACCGGGCTGGCCGGGGCGCGCTGCAGCTGACTTTGACCGGGCACTGCGCCGTCGGCCGGGCCGCCGCGGTCCGGACCACCGAGCCGGGGATCAGCCGGCTGCGCGCCATGGGCGGCGGTCCAGGGTTCGGAGCCACCTGGTACGACGTTTTCCCCGGCGGCTGCGTGCAGATCGCGCTGCGCCCGGCCACCCAGCAGGCGGGGGCAGACGTGCAGATCGCGCTGGGCCCGGCCACCCAGCAGGCAGGGGCAGACCAGAACCTGGCCGGGCAGATCCCGGCGATCATCGGGTACGTGTCGCGTGCGGCGTTGCGGCACGACCTGACGCAGCGTTCCGGGGGCCGACTGCGGCTCAATTAGGACCGTGCTTCCGGCAGCCGCCTCTGGGCTGTGCGCAACGATCCGAGCCGGAGCGTCGATCGGGTCTCAAGCCGTCCTGCTCCATGCCAGCCCATCCCGGTAACAGGCCAGCCCCTGGCTACGCATGAGCGGCTTGTGCACGAGCTCCCGTGCACAGGCGGCAAGCGAAAGGCCTCTTCCTTAACCGGGAAGAGGCCTCTGACTTGCAAACTTGGTAGCGGGGGCAGGATTTGAACCCGCGACCTCTGGGTTATGAGCAGTACGACGACCGTCTCCGCCGTCTCAGCGGGTCTCTCCATGGC
>CATPAP010000152.1 GCA_955651875.1 Candidatus Dormiibacterota bacterium | reverse complement strand
TCCTGAGCATTACTACCGACCGCCTGCATCTCGCGCTGCTGGTTGCAGCCGATGCCGATGACCTGTTCCCAGTGCTCTTCGACGTGCGGCTCCATGACTTCATCGGCGGCACACCGCCAACCCGCGAGCAGCTCCGGCAACGGTTCGCCAGGTGGGAGCTGCGGGCGGCACCTGACGGCGGGCAGCGCTGGCTGAATTGGGTCGTGAGGATTGCTCGCACCGGCGTCGCTGTCGGCTATGTCCAGGCTACGGTTGAAGCGAATCGTGCTTCGATCGCATACGTCATCGGCACGTCGTGGTGGCGTCAAGGTATTGCCACCGAGGCAGTGATCGGCATGTGCGAGGCGCTGCGCCGCCACCTCGGGATTGATCGCCTCGACGCTCACGTCCATCCGGCGCATCTCGCCTCGGCCCGTGTTGCTCACCACGCGGGTCTCGCACCAACTGGCCAATTTGACGACCAGGGTGAGGAGTTGTGGACGTCCGATGCCCATAGCGACACTCGGCTCCCGCACTCATGGCTCCGGCCAATGTCGCAGAATCCGGAACTCCCCATCAATACGCTGCCAGAGTTCTAGTCCTGGCGCATTCCTCCATCCTCTGACGAGCTCGGCGATAGCGCGAAGGTTCCGCGCGAGTGTGAGAGCGGGCGAGGGGAGGAAGCGTCCCCGGCTGTCTCGGTTCATTCGGTTTTGAGGGCTCGCACACCAACCAGTGCGCTCATGTCCTTCGACAGGGACGGCGCGGGCCCGGCTGAACAGTCCGGCCACGCCTCTCCCCGATCAAAGAGGGATCTACGCCGAGATCCGGATTACCTCGCCAGTTGGACTACAGCCCTCGATGTCCCCTCGTACCCCCTGCATCCGTTGTGACCGGGCGGCCGACCCTGCTGTCGCCGAGGCACCCGATCCGATTCACTCCGGACAATTCCACAGCGAACAGTACTCCCAGCGGACATTGAAGCTCAACCCACGTGCCTGGGTACCATGCGAGGCATGGATCAGGAGGAGTGAGCACAGACAGCGCCGCTGTTGAGGGTCGCATCGTCGCCTCTGGGCTGACCAAGGTGTTCGGACAGATCAAGGCAGTTGATGGCCTGTCATTCACCGTCGAGCCGGGCTCCGTTACCGGATTCCTCGGGCCGAATGGCGCGGGCAAAACGACGACCCTGCGGATGATCCTCGGGCTTGCGGCGGCGACGTCGGGCACGGGCACGATCAGTGGCGTCACCTATGCACAGCTGCCGCATCCCGGCCGGACGGTCGGGGCCGTGCTGGAGGCGACCAGCTTTCATCCGGGTCGCTCCGCGCGCAACCATCTCCGCGTCTTCTGCGCCGCGGCCGGGCTCCCAGACAAGCGGGCAGACGAGGTGCTCGAGTGGGTCGGACTCACGCAGGCGGCGACGTACTCGGTGCGTGGGTTCTCGCTCGGCATGCGCCAGCGCCTTGCTCTTGCGACGGCGCTGCTCGGTAACCCCAGGGTTCTTCTCCTCGACGAGCCGGCGAACGGTCTCGACCCCGAGGGCATCGCCTGGCTACGTGGACTCCTGCGGCACTTTGCCGATGTGGACGGCCGCACCGTTCTGGTGTCGAGCCATGTGCTCTCGGAGGTCGAGCAGACCGTCGATCGCGTCGTGATCATCGCCAAGGGACGTCTCATTTATGAAGGACGGTTGGCAGATCTCGAAGGTGCGAGTGCCGGCGTGGTGGTTCGCTCCCCGACGCTCGACCAACTGCGTGCGGCACTCGCGCCGCTCCACGTGACGATCACGTCCCGTCTGGACGGGTCGGTGGCGGTCGTGGGCGCCACCCCGGAAGCCATCGGACGAGCGGCATGGGAGGCACGCGTCGAGCTTCATGAGCTGCGCGCTGGAAGCTCGAGCCTCGAAGAGACCTTCCTTCGCCTCACCGCTGACCCGACTGGCACTCTCGAGGCGAGCGCGTGATCGCCCTGCTGCGCTCCGAGTGGAGAAAGGTCACGACCATCAAGCTCGGCTGGGGAATGCTGCTCGGAGCGATGGCGCTCGCCGCTCTCGGGGTTGTCGCGCAGATCGCGAGCAACGGCACCCCCGGAACGGGCGTGCCGCCCCTCTCCGATCCCGAAACACAGAAGTCGATCGCCGCCTCAGCCAGCAGCGCCTATCTCTTCTCGGTGGTCGTCGGCATCATCCTGATCACCACCGAATTTCGTCACTTCACCTCGCGGCCGACCTTCCTGCTCGAGCCGCGCCGCGGGCTGGTGATTGCGGCCAAGGCGGTGATCACCGCCGGCGTCGGCCTGCTGTACGGGATCGCGTGCGTCGTGGTGTCGCTGGCGATCACGGTGCCGTGGCTGTCGGCGAAGGGCGTGCACGTCGACTGGGTGGCCAACGGGCTGGTCGTGGTCATGGTCGGCGCACTCTTCGTGGTCGCCATCTTCGCGGTGGTGGGGCTCGGCGTCGGCGTGCTGTTCCGCAACCAGGTGGCGGCCGTCATCAGCGCGCTCACCTACCTCTTCGTGGTTGAGCCGCTGGTGGCGATCGTCCCCGTGGTGAGGGAGGGGTACCGATACCTGCCCGGCGGCGCCGCGGCCGCGCTCACGGGAGCGGCGAGGGTCCAGACGACGCTGCTGCCCAACTGGCAGGGCGGATTGCTGCTGCTGGGATGGGGTCTGCTGTTCGCGTTCCTCGGCTGGATCCTCACGGTGAGCCGCGACATCCCGTAGCGCTAGACCAGCCCGGGCCTCTCCCACGGCTCGCCGAGCACGTGCTCGCTGAGAAAGCCCAGCACCGTCTCGTACCAGATGCGCGAGTTCTGCGGCTTGAGGATCCAGTGGTTCTCGTCAGGGTAGACGAGCATGCGCGAGGGGATGCCGCGCAACTGCAGCTGCGCGAAGAGGCTGTACGTGTTGCCCAACGGCACCCGCTGGTCGCGCTCGCCGTGGATGACGAGCATCGGCGTCTGCAGTGCGTCGGCGCGCAGATGCGGCGACTGGCGGCGCCAGGTCTCCTCGTCGCGCAGGGGATCGCCGAACTCGCGGTCGAGGAGGAAGCCCAGATCGCTGGCGTCGCGTTCGACGAGCAGGTTCCACACGCTGGCGTGGGTGACGATGGCACGGAAGCGGTCGGTGGTGACTGCGAGCCAGTTGGCCATGTAGCCGCCGTAGGAGCCGCCGAGCGCGGCGGTACGGGCGGCGTCGATGTCGGGACGCTCGAGCGCGGCGTCGACGCACGCGAGGATGTCGCCACTCGGCAGCGTCGCCCAATCGCCCCACGCGCTGGCGACGTGGTGGTGGCCGTAGCCGGTGGACAGGCGCGGATTGGGCAGCAGCACCGCCCATCCCTGGGCGGCGACCAGCGCCGGTGACCATCGCCACGACCAGCCGGCCCAGGCGCTGAACGGCCCGCCGTGGATGAGGACGGCGAACGGCAGTGGTGTCGCCGGCGCCCGTTCGGGGAGCACCAGCCACGCATGGATCTCGGTGCCGTCCGCGGCAGTGGTGATGAGCTCCTCGAGGCGGGTGCCCGTGGGCGCGGGCGCGACCGCGCCGGGCAGGAAGCGCGGCTGCTGGCCGGCACCGGCCACGTCGAGCGCGACGGGCACCGGCGACTCGTTGACGTGCGAGCGGATGGCGTAGAGCGTGGCCCCGTCGGGGGAGAGCACAAGGTTGCGGTACGCGCCCGCGGCGGTGAGCCGCGTGATCGCGCCGGAGAGGTCGACGCGGAATACCGCGACGTGGCCGTGCTCCTCGGCAGCCACGAGCAGCCCGGTGCCGTCACGCGTCCAGAGGATCTCCTGCGCCCAGCCCTCCCACTGCGGGACCAGCTCCCGGGTGGCTCCGGTGGAGGCGTCGACGAGGAGGAGGTGGAAACGGACCGGGGCGTCCGGCGCCCCCATGTCAGAGGACGACCCGGCGAGCGTCGCGCCGTCGGGCGACCAGGCCACGGCGCCGTGGGACTCGTCGACGTCGACGACCACCTTGAAAGGCTCGCTGCCGGCGGTGCCGATCAGCGCGAGGTCGGCCTTGTAGCGGCCGGCGTGCTGCGGAGAGGCGGTGAACGCGACGCGCATACCGTCGTCACTGAGCGCCAGGTGCATGTCCTCGAGCCAGCCCGGCCACGGCGGAGCGGGGGTGAGGTCGCGTGGCGCGCCTCCCTCGGCCTGCGGCTCGGAGAGGTCGAGCGCGAACAGGCGGGGCTCGCGTGGCCCGACGTTGTGGTCCCAGTAGCGGTCCGGGTACTTCTCGACGAGCCGCGCGCTGACGCCCGCGTGGGCGCGAGCGGTCTCGCGCGCACCGTCGTCGTCGAAGTCGACCGTGCCCGGATGCATCGCTGCCACGACCACCACGGTGGCGGAGCCGCGCGCGGCGCGGACCTCGCCGACGCCGGCCGACGGCGCCAGCACGCGGCGCGGCTCGCCTCCGTCCGGCGGAAGCACATGGAGCACGTCGATGTCGACGTCGCCGAGACGGGATCCACTGGCCTCGGGGTCCTCCGGGTCGGGCCGAGCCGAGGTGAAGAGCAGCGAGCCGTCGGGGAGGAAGCCGCGCGCCGTCTCGCCCCGATGCGATCGCGTGAGCCGTCGCGCCGGGGCGTCGCCCGACGTGGGGATCTCCCAGATGGAGCCGGCGAGGCGCTTGCCGTCTGGCGTGACGGTGTGGACGGTGAGCGCCAGCCGCGACCCGTCGGGGCTGACGTGCAGGTTGGTCAGCCGCGCCAGCGCGAAGAAGGCGTCGAGGTCGAAGGCGGGCTGTGTCAGCTCGAGGCGGCGCAACGACTTACGAGGTTGCTCCACAGCGGCTGCACGGCGTAGGAGTGCCCATCGGTTCCCCCGGCTCGTGCGCAGGTGAAAAGACGCAGGAATGATACGCGGTGCCGTTGCCGTCCATATCATCGACGGCGATGGAGCGGCTGTGGGCGCCATGGAGGGGGATCTACGTGACCGACGCGGGCAGCACGGACGGCTGCTTCCTGTGCCGGGCGGCGGACGGCGGCGCCGACGACCTGTTGGTGGTGGCCCGCGACGAGGCGACGGTCACCCTGCTCAATCGCTTTCCGTACAACCCCGGCCATGTCATGGTGGCGCCGCAGCAGCACGTGCCCGACCTCATCGCCGCTGGTGACAGCGCAGCGGCGGCGCTCATGGTCAGCGCGCGGCGGGCAATGCGTGCCCTGGCGGCCGCGATGCACCCGGACGGCTTCAACGTCGGCGTCAACCACGGCGAAGCCGGGGGCGCCAGTGTCGAGCACGTCCACGTGCACGTCGTCCCGCGCTGGGACGGCGACACCAACTTCATGCCGGTGCTGGGGCGGACGAAGGTGCTACCGGAGAGTCTCGAGCAGTCCGCCGTCAAGCTGCGGACCGCGTACGCCCAGCTGGTCTAGCTGTCCCAGTTCCCGTTCTGGTCGGTGCCCGCATCTGCCGCCGGGGGCGGGCCGCTCGGGTCGAGGCGCTGGATGGCGAACTGGCTGAAGCTCGGCACCGGGGCGGCGTCGGTCTCCTCGTCCTCCCAGCCCGAGCCGGCGCCGGCTCGGGCCTTGGCAGGCACGGCCGCGGCCGCCGCCGAGCGGGGCTCGTCCGTCTCGCCGGTGAGGCGGCGGTAGACGGTCATGGTGAGCTCGAGCTCGGGGATCTCGTTTTCGATCTCGGTGAGCGACGAGTGGACTGAATCCAGGGAGTGCATGTGCTGGCTGAGCTGGCGCAGGTGATCGGCGCGGCTCTCGGCGAGGCTGAGGAACGCCTGGGCGTCCCCGCCGTCGGCCGCGTCGGCGCCCTCGGGGTTGAGGCGACGGTAGACGGTCATGGCCACCTCGAGCTCGGGGATCTCGTGCTCGGCGTCCGGCAGCGTGGCGCTGGTCCAATTCAGGGAGCGGAGGAGACGGCTGAGCTCGCGGAGTTGGTCGACGCGTGCTCCGGCTCTGGTGAGGAAGGAGGTGGTCGTCATGAGCGCAATTGTTCAGGAATAACCCCACGGGGCCGTGTTAGCGCGGTAACGGTGCTGTGCCGGTTCTTCGCCGTCCCGCTTGAAGCGCAGCCGCGGGGTTGGGAGGCCGCGATCCGGTATAGTCCCGGCCTCGTGGGTTCAGTCATCAAGAAGCGGCGCAAGAAGATGCGCAAGCACAAGCATAAGAAGATGCTGAAGAAGACCCGCTGGCAGCGCCGCGGCTAGAGCCGCGCCGGCCTGCGGCTCGGCGGTGAGAGGGCGCCCATCACGCGGGCGGCCCGGTGGTGAGGACGACCGAGGCGGTGTGGCTGGTGCCGGCGGTGTCCGTCCAGGTGACGGTGACCGAGGAGCCGGGCGCGTGGGCGACGATGTCGTTGCGCAGCGTCATGTTGTTGTCGACGACGCTCCCGTTGAGCGCGGTGATGACCGCACCCACGGTGATGCCCGCGTTCGCTGCCGGGCTGCCGGGCTCGACGGTGATCACCTGCACGCCGTTGGTGTTCCCGGTGGCGGCCTGGGTGCCGACGCCGAGCAGGGCGCGGGTGTTGCCGACGTGCACGGTGGTCGTGCTCGTGCCGGACTGGATCTGGCGGACGATCTGCATTGCCTTGTTGACGGGGATGGCGTAGGCGAGGCTGGAGGCCTGCTGGTTGAAGCGGCCCCCGGCGGACTGCGCGGCGGTGTCCATGCCGATGACGGTGCCCGACGATGTGACCAGGGGTCCACCAGAGTCACCCGGCTGGATCTGCGCGTCGACCTCGATGAGGCCACTGACGGTCTCGACATCGCCGCCGCTCTGGTCGCTGGCGGTGATGGTCTGGTTGAGCCTGGTGACATTGCCTGCGGTGACGGACGGCGCGCCGTTGCGTCCCTGCGCGTTGCCGAGCGCCACCACCGCCTCGCCGATGCTGATGGTGGAGGAGTTGCCGATGCTCACCGTCTTGAAGGTGCCGCCGCCGTCGATCTGGACCAACGCGACATCGTCGCTGAGGTCGTAGCCGACCACGTGCGCCGAATATGTCTTGCCGGTGCTCGGCAGCTCGACGCTGACGCTGGTCTCGCCGTCGATGACGTGGTTGTTGGTGAGCACCTCGCCGGTGGAGGTGATCACCATGCCGGTGCCGGCCGCACCGCCGTTGCCGGCGAGCGTGACGTCGATGTTGACGATGCCGGGGGTTACCTTGGCGGCGACTCCCGACGTGTCCGGCGCGGTGGTGGACGGGCTGGTTGGCGAGCTGCTGCTGCCGAAGTCGGGGACGGTCGGGACCGTGATCGCGGTGCTCGACGGTGAGGACGGCGGAGCGGTCAGCCGCGCGGCCAAAATTCCGGAGCCGATGCCGACCACGAAGAGGCCGGCCATGGCGCCGGCCACGACGCGCCGGCGGCGGCTGGGCGGCTGCGGCAGCGGCTGCCCAGCCACCGGTCCGGTGAACCCCCACGGGAGTGCCGGTGGCGGCGGAGGGGGAGGCGGAGCGACGGCGCCGGACTTGGGGTAGGAGTTGGCCGGCGGCGCCGGCGGCCCGAGCGGAGCCGCCGGCGGACCGCCAGCTGTGGGGAGGGTGGTGTTGTCGGGGTACTGCATTCCCATATGGTGCCCCCCTGTGCCTTGCAAAAAACTGACGACGGGCTGTGAACTCGCTGGGAGATTTCCGGCGCGAGGGCCGGCGGATGTCCGCAGCCCTCTGGCGGTCGGCGTACCCTCAGATCGGCGCAGACGCGTCATACTCCCGGCGTTCATGGCGTCCCGCACTGCGCGTCTGCTCATGCTTCCCCGGGTTGCCGCTCCCGATCCTGCGGCCGACTATCGGGCGCTGGCGGCAGACTGAGCGCGTTCATCCCCCGGCTTGCGCGATCCCGATGGCTCGGGCGGCGAGGCCCGGGGGCAGGGCGCCGGTATCGGTGATGGCGTCGTTGAACTCGCGCAGCGAGCCCCTGCCCTCCTTCATCCACTGGTCGCGTGAGCGCTCGATCGACAGCGCGCCGGTCAGGTACGCGGACGCCTGGGTGGGGTCAGCCGCGTAGCGGATGGCCTCCAGCCGGGCGACGTCGTCGGGCACACCGACGTTGGTGCGCAGGAACTCCTGCGCCTCGTCGATCGACATCTCACCGAGGTGCAGGCCAGTGTCGACGACGATGCGGGCCGCGCGCATGATCCGGCCCGACAGCCAGCCGAGCACCTCCGCGTCGTCGCGGTAGAAGCCGTGCTCGAACGCCACCTTCTCGAAGTACAGCGCCCAACCCTCGGCGAAGAAGGTGCTCTGCAGGAACTGGCGCAGCGGGTTCGCACCGGCCATGCGCACGAAGTGGGCATGGTGACCGCCGTAGGCCTCATGCACGGTGGTGGCGGGGATCTCGAAATGCGAGTTGCCTCGCAGGCGGTCCTCGACCTGGTCCGCGCTGGCGTCATCGGGCGTGAACGGGACGTTGAAGGTCCCTCGCGCGCCCTTGAGAAACGGTGCAGCCGGGAAGTAGCTGGCGACGGCCGACGCGCTCAGGAATGCGGGCGCGCGTTTGACGTCGCAATGCTCGCCCGCGGGCAGTGTCATGAGGTCGTTGTCGACCACGAACCGGCGCGCCCGCTCGGTCGTGGCCGCGTACTCATCGAGCATTCCCTGCATGTCCGGGGCATGCTGTTTCTGCAGCTCGGTCAGCACCACCTTCCAATCACGCGAGCCGCCGATGCGCTCGGCGACGTCGGACATCTGCTCGTCGAGCGCACGGTACTCACGCCAGCCCATCTCGCGCAGTGAGCGCGTGTCGAAGCTGAGCTGCTCGCCAATTTGGAGCAGGTTGTCGTAGCGCTCCACGCCGTACGCGAAGTCACCCTGCGCTGACTGCGCCAGCTGTTCGACGTGGCTCGCCAGCTCGTCGAACGCTCGCGCGGCGGGCTCGGCGGCACGCCGCAGCTGCTCACTGCGGGCGGGGTCCTGCACGAAGTCTTCGAGCTCCCCACGGAGGAACTGAGCTTTGCCCCGGATCGTGGCCAGGTCGCGCCTCAGGATCTGCGGGTGGGCGAGCTCGGCGCTGAGGTTGGCTCTGGCTGCCGCGACGAGGTCGGGCACCTTGGCGAGCCGGTCGAGCGCGGCAGCGACGGCTTCGTCCTCAGGTCTCGCCTGGTGGACGAAGAGGGCGAAGGTTCCATCTGCCCAGGCGTACGGGTCGGGAGAACGCCGCCAGTCCAAGTAGTCGGCGTTGGCGACGGCGACCCCGACGCGGGCGAGGATGAGCTCGCGGTCCACTCGCTGCTCTGCCGTCAGCTCTGCGGAATCGGCGTCTTCGAAGGTGCTCAGCCACCTGCGGTTGGACGCATCGCGCTTGCCAAAGCCGTCCGCCGACAGGTCGGCGACCTCGTGGTCCCATTCGGTCAGGCCCCAGAAGGAGGCCATCGCCGGATCCGCCCGACACTGGTCGCGGACGAAGTCGTCGACCAGCGCCTGGAACGACGCGCTGCGGACCGTGGTGCTGGCTGACATCGCGCTAATCCTGCGCCACGCGCACCAGCATCTTGCCGGTGTTGTCGCCGTGGAAGAGCGAGAGGAAGGCATCCGGCATGTTCTCGATGCCGTCGACGATGGTCTCGCGGGCCTGGAGCTTGCCCTGTGCCAGCCAGGCGCCCGTCTCCCTGATGAAATCCCCGAAACGGTCCTGGTGGTCGCTGACGATGTAGCCGCGCAGGGTCAGGCGCTTGCCGACACAGAGCGCCATGTTGCGTGGCCCGCGCGGCGGCTCGGTGGCGTTGTACTGCGAGATCGCTCCGCAGAGCGCGGCGCGGCCGAACGGTTTGAATACGCCGATGGCGGCCTCGAGCTGGTCGCCGCCGACGTTGTCGAAGTACACGTCGATGCCGCCGGGCGCGGCGTCGCTCAGCTGGTCACGGACCGGCCCGCTCCTGTAGTTGAAGGCGGTGGTGAAGCCGAGATCGTCGATGAGGTGCTTCACCTTCTCGTCGGAACCGGTGCTGCCGATCACCCGCGATGCGCCGCGCAGCCGGGCGATCTGGCCGGCCATGCTGCCGACGCCCCCCGCCGCACCGGAGACGAAGACGGTGTCGCCCTCCTTCATCTGCGCGATGTCGACGAGGCCCACCCAGGCGGTGAAGCCGGTGAGCCCGAGTGCGCCGAGGTACGCGGACGCCGGAGCCAGGCTGGCGTCGACGCAGCGGAAGTCGCTCGCCTTGCCGGTGGCGTACTCGCGCCAGCCGCCCATGTGCTGGACGGTGTCGCCGACCTTCAGGTCCGGGGATCTCGACTCGACCACCTCGCCGACGGCGCCGCCGGTCATCACCTCGCCGACCTT
>CATPAP010000151.1 GCA_955651875.1 Candidatus Dormiibacterota bacterium | reverse complement strand
GTCGACCTGCTCGCGACCGCGCCATCCCGTGACGTCGTGAGTGCTGGTGCCCGACCCGTTCGGGCTCCCCGTGGGACGGCGATCAGCTGCCGGAGCTGGCAGAGCGAAGCCGTGCTTCGCTGCCTGATGAACAACCTCGACCCCGAGGTGGCCGAGGATCCCGACAACCTCGTCGTCTATGGCGGCAGCGGGCGAGCCGCGCGCAGCTGGGAGTGCTTCGATGTCATCGTCGCCACCCTTCGCGACCTCGCCGACGACGAGACACTCCTCGTGCAGAGCGGCAAACCGGTCGGCGTTGCGCGAACCCACGAGATGGCGCCGCGCGTCCTGATCGCCAACTCGCTGCTGGTGCCGCAGTGGGCGACGTGGGAACAGTTCTGGGAGCTCGAGGCAGCCGGGTTGACCATGTACGGACAGATGACCGCCGGCTCGTGGATCTACATCGGCACCCAGGGCATCCTGCAGGGTACGTACGAGACGTTCGCGGCCGTCGCGCAACTCCGGTTCGGTGGCAGCCTGCGCGGCCGTCTCGTGGTCACCGCCGGCCTCGGTGGCATGGGAGGAGCGCAGCCGCTCGCCGTGACCATGAATGACGGGGTCGCGCTCTGCATCGAGGTCGACGCGCAGCGCGCCCGCCGCCGCGTTGAGACCCGGTACCTCGACGAGATTGCCGATGACCTGCACGAGGCCGTGCGCCGCTGCGACCTGGCGCGCCAGGAGGGCCGCGCCCTGTCGGTCGGCGTCGTCGCCAATGCTGCCGAGGCACTCCCGGCGCTGCTCGAGGCTGGAGTCGCCGTGGACATCGTCACCGACCAGACCAGCGCTCACGATCCGCTCAGCTACGTCCCGGCGGGCATGACGCTCGAGGAGGCCGCGCAGCTGCGCGATCGCGACCGTGACGCCTATATCGGCGCTGCCCGTGCGTCGATGGCGGACCACTGCCGGGCGATGGTGGCGTACCAGGATCGCGGGGCGGAGGTGTTCGACTACGGCAACTCTCTGCGCGGCGAGGCTGTCAAGGGTGGTTTTACGGGTGCATTCGCGTACCCGGGTTTCGTGCCCGCATACATCCGCCCGCAGTTCTGTGAGGGGCGGGGACCGTTCCGCTGGGTGGCGCTGAGCGGCGATCCCGCCGATATCGCGGTCACCGATGCGGCGCTGCTCGAGCTCTTTGCTGAGCAACCCGCCCTGCATCGCTGGCTGCAGCTGGCCCGCGAACGCGTCGCCTTTCAGGGTCTGCCGGCGCGGATCTGCTGGCTCGGCGCGGGCGAGCGGCATCGCGCCGGCCTGCGATTCAACGAGCTCGTGCGCAGCGGTGAGTTGCGCGCGCCGATCGTCATCGGGCGCGATCACCTCGACTCCGGGAGCGTTGCGTCGCCGTACCGCGAGACGGAGGCGATGCGCGACGGCAGCGACGCCATTGCCGACTGGCCCATACTCAACGCGCTGCTCAACACCGCCAGCGGTGCGACCTGGGTGGCGGTGCATCACGGCGGCGGTGTGGGGATCGGGCTGTCCATCCACGCCGGCGCGCAGGTGGTGTGTGATGGCTCGGAGCTCGCCGATCGCCGCATCGAGCTCGTGCTGCGCAACGATCCGGCCAGCGGGGTCATGCGCCACGCCGACGCCGGCTACGAGGAGGCGGTGATCGCCGCGCGTGAGCGCGACGTGCGCATTCCCATGCTCCGCGGTTCCTGAGCCGTGGTCGTCACCATGCGCGACTGGCTCACCGCGGGGAGTGAGCGTTCTGCCAGCATCGTGGTGGTCGGTGCGCCGATCTCCAAGGCGTCGATCACCCCGTCGCAGGCGTGGGCGACTCCCGCTGCGTTTCGTGAGGCCCTGACGCGCTTCCCCACGTGGGACGCAACGACAGCGGCGGACATCAGCGAGGTCATGGTCCGCGACGCCGGGGACGTGCAGGGCGACCGCGACGATCCCGACGCGTCGGGCGCGCACACGCGCATCGAGGCTGCCGTTGCCGGACTCGCCGCCACCGGGGCGCTCGTCGTGCTCATCGGCGGCGACAACTCGTTGACCAGGCCGGCGTTCAAGGGCGCGGTTCGCGGCCGCCCCGCGCAATGGGGGCTGCTGACGGTCGACGCGCACCACGACTGCCGCCCGGTGGTCGCCGGGTCGGCCAACGGCACCCCCGTGCGCGAGCTCATCGAGGGCGGGCTGCCGGGCCAGCGCGTCGCCCAGGTCGGCATTCATCCCCTCGGCAACGCGCGCGACCACGCGCAGTGGGCGATCACGCACGGTGTGCATGTCCACACCGTCGACGACGTACGCAGCCGCGGGATGGAGGCTGTCCTCCTCGACGCCATGGGAGAGCTGCGCAGCAACGGCGCCGATGCCGTGTACGTCGACCTCGACATCGACGTGGTCGATCGCGCCTACGCCCCCGCGTGCCCGGCGAGCCTTCCCGGAGGCCTCTCCCCTGGCGATCTGCTCGCCGCGGCGCGCTTGGTTGGTCGCGAGCCCACCGTCGCCGCCGTCGACCTGTGCGAGGTGGATGCGATGGCAGACGTGGCGGGCACCACGGTGCGCCTCATGGCGGCCACCTTCACAGCGCTGTGCGCGGGGGTTGCACTGCGCACCAGGGACGTGCGCACCGCATGATCGACAGCCCCAGCCTGGTGGTGCGCAACATCGGCGCGCTGGTCACCGGCGAGATGCGCGACGGGGACGCCCTGGGCGTCGTCGATGACGCGGTGCTCGTCGCCTCCGGAAGCCTGCTCACGTACGCCGGCAGCAGCGCCCGCGCCAGGTTCTCGCCGATGTCGGCCGACGTCGTGGACATCGACGCGCGGGGCGCGACGGTCATCCCTGGTTTCGTCGACGCGCACACGCACCTGACATGGCTGGGGGATCGCGGCGGCGAGTATGCCGCGCGGGCGGAGGGCGTCACCTACGAGGAGATCGCCCGCCGGGGCGGCGGCATCCGCAGCACGGTGCGCGCCACCGCCGCAGGTTCCGTCGAGCAGATCGCCCGAGCCGCGGCGGCTCGCGCGCGGCGCATGCAGGAGCACGGCACCACCACCGTTGAGGTGAAGAGCGGCTACGGGCTGGAGTTGAGCGCCGAGCTGCGCCAGCTCGACGCAGCGATCGCCATCGGCGACGACGAGGAGCTTCCCGACGTCATCGCCACCTACCTGCCGCTCCACGCGCCCGCCGAGGGCGACCGTGAGGCCCTCCTCACCGAGGTGTGCGAGCGAGGCGTGCGCGAGGCGTCCACCCGCGCACGGTTCTGCGATGTCTTCTGCGAGGAGGGGGCGTACACCGTGGACGAGTGCCGCCGCGTGCTGGTCGCCGCCAGGGCGGCCGGCCTGGAGCCGAAGCTGCACGCGGAGCAGCGAACGCGCAGCGGCGGTGCGCAGCTCGCCGCGGCCCTGCGTGCCACGAGCGCCGACCACCTCGAGCACGCCACCGACGACGATCTGCGCGGCCTCGCCGTCGCCCGGGTGACCGGCGTCATCCTCCCCGGCGCGGCTCTCGTTCTCGGTGGACCGCCGCCGCCGGGCGGTCGTATTCTCGACGCCGGCGCGACCGTCGCCGTCGCCACCGACTGCAACCCCGGAACCTGTTACAGCGAATCGATGCCGTTGATGATCTCACTCGCCGTCGCCGGCTGCGGGCTGACGCCGGCACAGGCGCTGTTGGCCGCGACCAGCGGCGGGGCAGCGGCGCTGGGGCTGCGCGACCGCGGCGTGCTGCGCGCGGGACTGCGCTGCGACGCTGTGATCCTGCACTCGCGGAGCTGGCTCGACGTCGCCTACCACCTTGGCGCCAACCCGGCCGCAACCGTGATCCGAGCCGGGCTGGTGGTGGCCGGTGGTGATCCTGTCGTCGAGGACGGCGAGGCAGCACCATCTCGTCCGTCCGGGTAGGGTGTGGGGATGATCACCGCCGACCTGCCGCGTCTCTGTGGTGCGGACATCGAGGTGCCGCTCGCCGACGGCACGTCGCGCCGCTACGTCAACCTCGACTGTGCGGCGAGCACGCCCGCTCTCGAGGCGGTGGTCAGGGCGGTCAACGAGGTGCTGCCGTGGTACAGCAGCGTCCATCGCGGCGCCGGCCACCTCTCGCAGGTGTCGACGCGGCTCTATGAGGCGGCGCGTCAGGCCGTCGCCGTGTTCGTCGGGGCGCGCGAGTCCGACTCCGTGGTGTTCGTGCGCAACACCACCGATGCTATCAACCACCTCGCCGCGTGCCTGCGCACGCCGCCTGGCGCGACAGTGCTCACCACCGAGATGGAACACCACGCCAACATGCTGCCCTGGCGGCGACTCGGTCCGGTCGAGCATCTGCCGCCGCCGCCATCGCCCGCTGCCCTGCTCGACATGATGGACTCCGCGCTGCGCGCAGCCGGGGGTCGCATCGCGGTGGTGGCGGTGACCGGAGCGAGCAACGTCACCGGGGAGGTGCTGCCGGTGGCCGCGATGGCCCGCATCGCCCACGCCCACGGTGCCCTCATCAGCGTCGACGCCGCGCAGCTCGCCCCGCACCGTGCCATCGACATGGCGGCGATGGATGTCGACTGCCTCGCCCTGAGCGGCCACAAGATGTACGCGCCGTTCGGGGCCGGCGCGCTCGTCCTACGCACCGCTCTGGTGGCCGACGCCGAGCCCCTGCTGGCTGGCGGCGGTGCCGTCGACTTCGTCACCGTTGACGACGTGCTGTGGACGGGGATGCCCGACCGGCTCGAGGCGGGCAGCCCCAATGTCCTGGGCGCCATCGCACTGGGAGTGGCTGCGACGACGCTGTCGACGGTGGGCATGGAGCGCATCGGTGACCACGAGCGCGGCCTGCTCGCCCGCGCTGATGTGGCTCTCACGACCATGCCGCGGGTACACCGGCTGCGGCTGTGGGAAAGCCCTTCGGTCGACCGGCTCGGCGTGGTGACCTTCACCGTCGAGGGCATGCATCACGCCCTCGTCGCCGCCGCGTTGAGTGCCGAGCACGGCATCGGGGTCCGCCACGGCTGTTTCTGCGCGCACCCGTACATCACTCACCTGCTCGGCATCGACGCCGTCGCCGCCGCCTCGGTGCGCAGCTCACTCCGCCGCGGCGAGCGCGCAGGCATTCCCGGCGCCGTGCGCGCCTCCTTCGGGATCGGCACCTCCGAGCGTGACCTCGACGCGCTCACAACGGCGATGGCCGAGCTGCTGGAGCGCGGGCCACGCCTCGAGTACAGGCAGGATGAGCAGACGGGCGACTTCCTCCCGGTGAGCGACGCGCGCACGTGGCCGCGCGTCGCGGGGCTTCCTGCACTGGAGACCGCCGGCCACTCGGCGGGCTGCGGGCAGTTCTGACGATCACACGGCGGTGATCCTCCCCATCCAGGGGAACGTGCCGCCACCGGCCGCCCGCGTCGGCCGGCGCGCCGTCGGAGCGCTGGTCGATTTCTGGGTGGTCGTCGGCGGCGAGATCGTCGCCCTGATCGTCGGCGGCATCCTCCTCGCTGCCACCGGGGTGACCTCGACAGACATCGCGAGTGCCCACGTCGATGCGCCGACCGCGCTGGCGCGCGCTTTCACGCAGTCGGCCCTGTTCCTCGGCCCCGGTCTCTACCTGTACGCCTCCTGGTCGCGCGGGGCGAGCGTGGGCATGCGCGCCGTGCACTGCCGGTTGCGCTCCCTCGACGGGGTCACCGCGCCGACGTCGTCACAGGTGCTGCTGCGCATGTGCGGCCTGTGGTTCTCGCTGGTGTGCGCCGGGGTGGGCCTGGTCTGGGGTCTGACCCGTCGGGACAACCGCGGCTGGCCGGACCTCTTCGCAGGGACGCAAGTGGTGCACCTGCCACCGGTCGTGTGGCCGGCTTCCGCGGTGGGAGCATGGCAGTGGGGCGCCCCGCCTGCGCCGCCGGCGATGCCCTGGTCACCACCACCACCAAGGTCGGCGGCGCGATCACCTTGCCGGTCTCCTATTCCGTCCTCGCCTATGTCGGCTACAAGCCCACCGCGGGCGCGATCAACTCGGCCTACGCCATCCACGGCCTGGT
>CATPAP010000150.1 GCA_955651875.1 Candidatus Dormiibacterota bacterium | reverse complement strand
CCTTCTGGGTCGCCGTCTTGGGCACCCCGAGGATCCCGTAGTAGTCCTGGAAGGTGGTGGGCACGAGCACGTTGTACCCGATCGGGCGCCGCGGGAAAACGAGATCCTACCCAGGTCGCGAAGTGGGTCGCTAAGGTGACCTGGTGGCCATCATCCGCGACCTCGACGAACTCACCCGCCGTTACCCCGTCCCGCATGGACCGCTCGACCTGGTCACCACCACCTTCCCGATGCGCCAGGGCCTCGACGACCCCACCATCCGGGTCGCCGGCGGCGAGGTCTGGCGAGCGCTGCGGACGCGCGACGGCCCGGCGACCCTCCGCCTGCGCGTTGGCGGTGACGAGCTGGTCACCTCCGCCGTCGGCGCGGGCGCGGCGGCTGCGCTCGACCTCGCGCCTGGCCTCGCCGGTCTCCACGACGACCCCACCCAGCTTCGCCCGCTGCACCCCGCCGTCGCAGAGGCGTGGCGGCGCTGCCCCGGACTGCGGCTGACGTCGGGCACGCCGGTTTTCGACGCACTCGTCTGGGTGGTCGTGGCCCAGAAGGTGGTCGGGCTCGACGCCCGCCGCGCCTACCGCGACCTGGTCCGCCGCCTCGGTGAGCCAGCACCCGGTGGCGAGGGCCTGCTCCTGCCCCCCGCCCCTGAGCGCGTCGCGGCCACCCCGTACTGGACCTTCCACGAGTGCAACGTCGAGCGTCGCAGGGCGCTGGTGGTCATCGACGCCGCCCGGCGTTCCGCCACCCTCAACGCGCTCGCCGCCGTCGCGCCGGAGGAGGCTCGACGGCGCCTCCAGTCGCTGCCCGGGGTCGGGCCGTGGACGGCGGCCGAGATCACCGCCGTCAGCCACGGCGACCCCGACGCCGTGCCCGTCGGCGACCACCACGTCCCCAACGTCGTCAGCTTCGCGCTCGCCGGCGAGCCCCGCGGTGACGACGCCCGCATGCTCGAGCTGCTCGAGCCCTATGCCGGCCAGCGCGGCCGGGTCATCCGCCTGCTCATGTCCGGCGGCCGGGGAGCCCCGCGGTACGGCCCGCGGATGAGCCGCCAGGACATCCGAGGTCGCTGAGCAGCACCGCCCGAACGCGGCTTACTCAGGCGAATCCTTCCAGCCGAGGTGCTTCCATCCAAAGATCCCACGGAGCCCAAGTCGCGAGATGTGCAACTCCTCAAACTCCCCGTAGCTTTCAGCCGCGGCGGCGTTCACAGAAAGATGGACAGCGCGATCAGTGATCCGTGCGACATCGGCTGCGGGAGCCAGGTAGGTCCGTCCACCTGCGCGATGTCGAAACACGATGCCATGGAAAATATCCTCCGCTGGCAGGGCTGCGACTTCCACGACATGACCGACCTCTTCGCCATCGTTCGAGACCACGGGCAGATGCGCGCCAACATCCATCCATGAGACCTGTTGCTCGATTTCGCCGTCTGCCACGGCGCTGACAATACCGAATCTCAACCGGCGGACCACGCCTGGCGCAGATGCGAGGGAGGTTCTTGAACTGTCAGCGCCAGGCGGGGCGTGGTCGGTGGCGAATCCGCAGCCTTGATCCCCGCCGCCAGGAGATACGGATGGTGATAGCGGAACGACTCGTCGCCGAGCGTTCTCATCACTCGCTCAATCTGCCCCTCGAACTGCAGACGCTTCCGGCCGGCCAACGCCCCAAGGAGAATGCGGGCGGCCGGCCAGCACCCCATCATTTCGCGGTTGAACGCGGCGGCATCAGCTGCCCGTCCACCCTTCACCACATCGCCAAAGGTGATGTGGTCCAGTCCTGCCATTCTCAGCACCATTTCCAGCTCGCGTCGATCGGCCAACCCTGGATACCCGAGAAATTGGTCCGGCAGAGTGACCGGCTGTTGCTGCACAAAGGCGCTCAACTCATCGAGAAAAGCCTGCTCCGCGGGCGTGGCCAGGCCGCGGCGGCGGCAGAAGAGCGCCAGACGTCCACCGACCTTGAGGGTACGGCTTGCTTCGCCGATGACCGCATAGGCGTCGGATTGGTACGCGATCGACCTGGACAGAACGACCACGTCGAACGTGTGGTCCCGAAAGATGACATCGTCCCCACTCATATTCATGTGATGGGTATTGCCGGCCGCTCGGGAGCGCGCCATCTCGATGGTTCGTTCGCTGATCCCAAGGCTCACGACTGACCCATTCGACCCGACCGCCTCACTCAGAGCGGCGGCGATCCCCTCGCCGCCTCCGACATCGAGGCACGCCTCGCCGACCTCGGGCCGGGCGAGACCCACGAGCCGAGTAGCGACCTCCAGATGCAGCGCCCCCGCCCACTGCTCGTCGTGATCGGCGAAGGTGTCCAGGAAGTCGAGGAGCGCGCGATCATAGCCAGTGGTCGCGCGAGCGCTTGGCCTGCCCATCCTCTGACTCCGGTCGGGCCTCAAGGGACGCTAGAATCGTAGCGGTTGGCGGGGGAGCATCCCTCACTCGAGCCGTGCTCATGCTGGGAGTGGTGAAGGTGACGATTGAGTCCGTAGGTGTGCGTGCCGGGCGCCAGCGCAACAACGCCGGCGGTGCGGCTGGTCCCATCGTGCTCGGTCCAAACGATTCCCTGAAGGGAACATTGCGCACCGACAACGGTGTCACGATTCGTGGAGAGGTGGAAGGTGAGATCGTCGCGACTGGCGACGTGGTCATCGAGGCGTCGGCGACGGTGATGGCCACGGTCGAGGGACGCAACATCGATATTCGCGGCCAGGTCATGGGCAACGTCAGGAGCAGCAAGCGCCTGTCGCTGAGCGGTTCTGGCACGCTCCAGGGCGATGCCTCCGCGGCACGCCTCATCGTTGATGACGGCGCCACACTCAACGGAAGCATCACCATGAGCGGAGGCAAGGACATCGACCGCAGCGAGGAGACGAGACTCGCTGAATTCGTTGTCGAGCCCGAAGCCAACGGCGACCTGGTTCTTGCCGGCGAACACGAAAGCGGCGGCTGATCGACCGCCGTCCTACGGCGGCATCGGGATACTAGGCAAGCAGTCGAGAACGGCACCTACGCATGCGTGGTGTTGGTCACCTCCCGCCCAGCGGCTCGCCGGGCAGCGGAACCATTTCTATGCGGCGACGTTTGCAACAGTGCCTGGACCGACCATACGCCCGCTGACGGCGCGACCGGCCCCCGCCGAGGACGAACATGTCAGGTGCGTGGCGCTCCACATCGTGGTTGGCAACGTGTTTCTTGATAGCCGGCTGCGGCACCGCTGGGTCGGCAGCTACTGCCAGCAGGACACCTGCCGCGTCAGCCACGGGCGCGCCGACGGCCGTGCCCGCCGGCACAGGCTCGCCACAAGGTGCATCGCCGGCGCCTCCGGTTGCCTTCTCTTGCTCGGCACAATCGGGTGGCGACGCCACGTTGAAGGCGCAACTCACCGACGTTCGCACGGGCCATCACCCCGGATACGACCAGCTCACCTTGGAATTCGCGGCACCCACAGCGGGCGCGACCCTGCGGGGTATGCCCGCGTACAGCGTCACCAGTCGGCCGTCGACGCACTTCGTGCATGACGGCAGCGGCCTTCCACTGACCGTCGAGGGCTCGGCTGGCCTGCTGCTGATTGCGCAGGGATCGAGCGGGTGGGACACGCTGACACCAACACTTGTGCAGACGTACAAGGGGAGTCTCGACCTCCGGCCAGGGCTTCCCGTCATCCGCGAGGTGGCCGAGGTGGGTGACTACGAACGCGTCCTGAGCTGGGGCGTCGGTATGGCATCGCCCGCGTGCTTCCACGTGATCACGTTGACCAATCCCATCCGCCTGGTGATCGAGGTCGAGACGCCGTCGAGCTGAGGCGCCATCCAGGTGGCTGCTGCTCGCCCGCGTGCCTCCTATCCCGACCGCGCCATTGTCAGCAGAACAGATGTTCGCTACACTGCGCGCCACCGTGGCCACGCTCATCGACCCCGTTGCCGACGCGCTGGCGCAGCTCCGCGACAGCGCCACCGTCGCGGGCCGAATCGTCCATGAGGAGCTGATCCCGGCCAACGCCGCGCAGCACGCCCAGTGGCCGTCCCAGTTGCACCCCAGGCTGATCGCCGCCATCGCCAAGCGCGGCATCGAACGCCCGTACATCCACCAGGCCGAGGCCATCGAGCACGCGCTGGCGGGCCGCGACGTGGTGGTGGTGACGCCGACGGCCAGCGGCAAGACCCTGGCGTTCGCCGTCCCCGTGCTGGACGCCTGGCTGCACGACCCGCAGGCGCGCTCGCTGTGGCTGTTCCCCACCAAGGCGCTCGCGCAGGACCAGCTCGCCGGCCTGCAGGACATCGCGTTGCACCTGCCCGGGGGCCTGCGTGCCGCGACGTACGACGGCGACACCGCGCCGGGCCTGCGCCGTGCGGTGCGCACCGACGGCAACATCGTCGTCACCAACCCGGACATGCTGCACAGCGGCATCCTTCCGCACCACACCAGCTGGGTTCGACTGTTCCAGCACCTGCGCTACATCGTCATCGACGAGCTGCACGCATACCGCGGCCTGTTCGGCTCACATCTCGCCAATGTGGTGCGCCGGCTGCTGCGGCTGTGTCGCTTCTACGGCAGCAACCCGGTGCTCATCACCTGCAGCGCTACCATCGCCAATCCCCGCGAGCTGGCCGAGAAACTCCTTGAGCGGCCTGTGCAATTGGTCGATCGCAACGGCGCGCCGAGAGCGGCGCGTCGGGTCTGGTTCTGGAATCCGCCGGCGGTCCACGGGACCATGGGTGTGCGCCGCTCCGCAACGCTCGAGGCGCGCCGGCTCATGGCGGAGCTGCTCACGCGCGACCTGCAGACGATCGCGTTCACGCGCAGCCGCTCGAGTGTCGAGGTGCTGCTCACCTACCTGCAGCGCCTCCACCCCGCGCCGCGCCAGGGCGGCCACTCCGCCGTGCGTGGTTACCGCGGCGGCTACCTCCCGCTCGAGCGTCGCGCCATCGAGGCAGGCCTGCGCGACGGCAGCGTGCGCGGCGTGGTGAGCACCAACGCACTGGAGCTCGGCATCGACATCGGCAACCTCGACGCCGCCATCCTGGTCGGTTATCCGGGCAGCATCGCGTCGACGTGGCAGCAGCTCGGCCGTGCCGGCCGGCGCGACACCGAGTCGCTGGGGGTGTTCATCGCCACCGATTCGCCGCTCGACCAGTTCCTGGTCAACAACCCGCAGTACCTGCTCGAGACGCCGCCCGAGCACGGGCTGATCAATCCGGACAACCTGCTCGTGCTCGGCAGTCACCTCCAGGCGGCCGCGTTCGAGCTGGCCTTCGAGATCGGCGACTCTTTCGGCGCGTCGGGCGTCGACACGACAGGTGCGCTGCTCGACCTCTTCCGTGACGACGGCCTCGTCCACCGCAGCGGCTCGCGCTACCACTGGGCCGCCGATGCGTTCCCCGCCGAGGCGATCTCGCTGCGCCGGGCGGCCGCCACCAACGTGGTGATCATCGACACCTCGACCGGCGCCGGCGGCCCTGGGCAGGGACCGCAGGGCCCGTGG
>CATPAP010000149.1 GCA_955651875.1 Candidatus Dormiibacterota bacterium | reverse complement strand
CCGCACCGATCAACGCGAACGGCACCCAGCTGATCTGGCCCGCCCACGCCGTGAACATCACTCAGCCGTTCGGGCCCTCCAGCTACCCGTTCGAGCCCGCTTTCGGCGGCTACCCGCACTTCCATACTGGCATCGATCTCGCTGGCGCGCGCGGCACGCCGATCTCGGCCGCTGCCGACGGGGTGGTCGCCGTCGCAGCAGCGAGCACCGTTGGGTACGGCAACCACGTGATCATCGCCCACGCCGACGGCCTGCTCACACTCTACGGGCACCTCGAGGCCATGCTCGTCCAGCCGGGACAGACGGTGAAGGCCGGCCAGATGATCGGGCTGCTCGGCTCGACGGGCAACTCGACGGGCCCGCACTGCCACTTCGAGGTGCGGATCAACGATCAGCCGGTCGATCCCCGCCCCTTCCTTGCGCTCCTTGCTCCGGGCGCGACCGGCCCGTAACGGTCACTGGCGGGAATCGCGGATAGACTGCGGCGCAGATGTCCATCGCAGTGAGCTGCCCATGATCCGTGTGTTGATCGCCGACGAGAGCCGGCAGGTGACCGACAACATCTCGCGCCGCCTGGCCCTCGAGGCTGACCTCGAGGTCTGCGGCACGGCGGGCGACGGCGAGTCCGCGGTCCAGAAGGCGCTGTGGCTCAAGCCGGACATCGCCATCGTCGACGCTGCCCTGCCGGGGATGGACGGCGGCCAGACCACCCAGATGCTGGCCCAGGCACTGCCCGGAACCGGCGTGATCATGATGTCGATGGAGGCGGAGGACGAGGCCTATCGCCTCGCGCTGGTCGCGGGCGCACGGGAGTTCCTCCAGAAGCCGTTCAAGGGCGACGACCTCGTGGCCGCCGTGCGCCGCGTCCAGGCGTTCGGCGAGCGGCGCGTCATCGCCACCGCCGCCACCCCCGCCGTCGCAGTCGCGGGTGCGCCGGCACCGGCCCCTCTCCGCCCGGCCGAGCCAGGCGAGGAGGCACCGGCTGCGCGGGTCAATACCCGCGGGCTGGTTGTCGCGGTGGTCTCCGGCAAGGGCGGCGTCGGCAAGACCGTGGTGGCCATCAACATCGCCGCGCTCCTGGCGCAGACGCATCCGGGGCGAGTGGCGCTCGTCGACCTGTCACTGCAGTTCGGCGACGTGGGCGCAGCGCTCAACCTGCCGACCGACCGCACCATCACCGCGCTGCTTGCGGAGAACGGCACCGCCGATGCGGACATCGTGAGTCAGGTGCTCGTCCCAGGCCCGGGCAGGATTCAGGTTCTGCTCGCGCCCACCTCTCCCGAGCTCGCCGACTACGTCAGCGCCGCACACCTCACAAGCCTCATCCAGACGCTGCGCTCTGACTTTGATTTCATCGTCCTCGACACGCCGTCGTACCTCACCGAGGTGAGCATTCATGCGGTCGAGCTCGCCGACCACATCGTGATGGTGACCGATCTCAGTGTGACCAGTGTGAAGAACGCGCGACTCACGCGTGGCGTTCTCGAGTCACTCGGGGTCGACCCCACCAGCGTGGCGGTGGTGGCCAATCACCGCGAGGCCGCCGGCGAGCTCGACCGGCGCGGGGCTGAGACCTTCCTCGGGGCGCGCATCTCGGTGGAGATCCCCTTTGCCGCCGAGGTGGTGGCCAACTCGATCCACAACGGTGTGCCGTTCGTCATCAGCAGCCCGTCGGCCGCGCCGACGGCGGCAGTGCGGGCGATTGTCGGAAGCATCGATCCTGTGTCACAGAATGGCAGCGACCCTGCTTCGAGTGGTGAGTCCTCTGGTAAGAAGAAGCGAGGACGCCGGAAGCTTGGTTTCTCACGCTGAGGGCGGCTATTGATTCAGGAGCAGAGATGTCAGCAAGCGCGGTCATGGTCGACGCGGAGACCAGGGAGACCTCCAAGGTCGTCCGCCGCCGTGGAGAGCGCGGCCAGGGCATGGTCGAGTACGCCTTTATCGTCTTGCTTGTCGCCATCGTGGTGCTGATCTCCGTCGTCGTGCTCGGCCAGCAGACGAGCAACCTTTACTCGAACATCTCGAGCGGCCTCAATAGCTGATCAGCGTCCGAAGAGGCCCTTGCGTCGCTTCCGGTCGCGATCGCCAGCCTCCGGTGCAGCGGCGGCGGCGCCCTCGGGTAGCAGATGCGAGACGAGCTCGCGCAGTGCCCGGCTCACCTCGGTGTCGGCGTGCGCGGTCACGAATGGCACCCCTCGCGTGATCGCGTCCCCTACCACCCTCGGGTCGTGCGGGATCTGGACGGCGACCGGCGTGCGCAGGCTCTGCTCGATCGATTCCTGGTTGAAGTCCGCGTAGCCGTCGACGCGGTTGACCACCAGCAGGGTCTTCTCCGGGTCGACTGAGAGCGACTCGAGGACCTTGAGGGTGAGCTTCGCGTCCTTGATCGCCGGGATGGTCAGCGCGGTCACCACGAGCACCCGCTGTGCCAGCTCAATGACCTCGAGGTTGAACTCGGTGAGGTGGCTCGAGCTGTCGACGACCACGTAGTCGAATGATCGACGCAGCTCGGCGATGATGGTTCGCACGTGTTCGGCGGTGACCAGGTCAGCGAGCTCGGGGCTGATCGGCGCGAGCAGCACCTTGACACCCGCCGGTCCGTTGGCGAGCACCTCGCGGAGACTCTCGTCGTCGATGCCGCTGGAGCCGTCGACGAGTTCGGTGATGCTGCGGCTGTGGTCGAGGTTGAACAGGATGCCGACGTCGCCGAACTGCAGGTCGAGGTCGACGAGCGCCACCCGCGACTTGGACTCCTCGGCGAGAGCGACCGCGAGGTTGGTGGCGATCACTGACTTGCCCACCCCGCCCTTGCCCGAGAAAACCAGGATCACCTCGGCGGGCCCCGCGCCGCGCGGTGCTGCCGGCGTCTCGGGCTGCGCGGGCATCGTCTTGGCGAGGAAGGTGCCCTTCTTCTGCTCGAGTTGGTAGACACGGCGTATGGCTGCGACCAGCTCGTCGTGGCTGAACGGCTTGATGAGGAACTCGCGGGCGCCCGCCTGCATGGCGCGCCGCAGGTAGTCGCGCTCGCCCTGCACCGACATGATGATCACCGGCGACGTGGGCAACTCCGACGCCAGCGTTTCGGTGAGCTGGATGCCGTCCATCACCGGCATGTTCACGTCGGTGAGCACGATGTCCGGCTGCAGCCGATGTGCGGCCTCGAGCGCCTCGCGGCCATCCGACGCGGTGCCGGCAACCTCGATGTCGTCCTCGAAGCTGAGCAGCTTCTGGAGGTTCTCCCTGGTGCTGGAGATGTCGTCGACGATGAGCAGCCGGATCACCCGCGTGCTCCCGCGTTCAACGCCGTCGTGGTTCGTGGCTCGCCGATCATCGTGGTGTTCCGCGCGCCGCTCAGGCCACGGACATGCGGGCCGCGGCCGCCGGATCCACCGACACCCCCGGACCCATGGTCGCGGCCAGCGTCACCGTCTTCACGTACGTGCCCTTGGCCGCCGACGGCTTGGCGCGGACGATGGCATCCATGAGGGCGGCGAAATTGTCGCGCAGCCTGGCGTCATCGAACGACGCCTTGCCAATGGCGGTGTGGATGATCCCAGCACGGTCGACACGGAACTCGATACGACCGCCCTGCACATCACGCACGGCCTTGGCGATGTCGAAGGTGACCGTCCCGGCTTTGGGGTTGGGCATCAGCCCGCGCGGTCCGAGCACCTTGCCGAGGCGGCCGACGGCGCCCATCAGGTCGGGAGTGGCCAGCGCGACGTCAAAGTCGATCTCCCCCGCCTGCACCTTCTTGACGAGGTCGTCGCCACCGACCAGGTCGGCCCCGGCGTCGAGCGCCTCCTTGGCCTTCTCACCGGTGGCGAAGACGGCGATGCGGCGGGTGCGGCCAGTCCCGTGCGGAAGCACGACGCTGCTGCGCACCATCTGGTCGGCGTGGCGCGGATCGACGCCCAGTCGAATATGTGCCTCGATCGATGCGTCGAACCTGGCTGTCGAAGTCCTGCGGACGGCGCTGACGGCTTCGTCCGGTGGGTAGGCGCGGGCGGGATCGAGCGTGGCCGCGGCCTCGCGGTACTTCTTTCCGTAGCGGTGTGGCATGGCGGTTCTCCTGTGGTTCGTGCGGGCGCCGGTCGGCACCCTCCCACGAGCGGATTGTCTAGTGGACGGTGAGTCCCATCGAGCGGGCGGTGCCCTCGATGATGCGCATCGCCTGGTCGATGTCGTACGCGTTGAGATCCTGCATCTTCAGCTCCGCGATCTCGCGAACCTGGTCACGCGAGACCTCCCCGACCTTGTCGCGATTGGGCACGGATGACCCCTTCTCGACGCCTGCGGCCTTCTTGAGCAGGTTGTATGCCGGCGGCGTCTTGGTGATGAAGGTGAAGGTGCGGTCGCTGTACACCGAAACCACGACCGGGATGATCAGCCCTTCCATCTCTTTTTGTTCGTGCGAGCGTTGAATTGCTTGCAGAACTCCATGATGTTGATGCCGTGCGGCCCCAGCGCGGTGCCGATCGGTGGCGCCGGCGTGGCCTTGCCGGCCGGGATCTGCAGCCGGATGACGGTCTTGACCTTCTTCTTGCCCACGTCGAACTCCTATCGCAGCCGCTCGACCTGGAGCAGGTCGAGCTCGACGGGCGTCTCGCGCCCGAACATGTTGACAAGCACCTTGAGCTTGCCCTTCTCCGCATTCATCTCGGTGACCTTTCCGTGGAAGTCGGTGAACGGGCCGTCGGTGACGCGCACGTTCTCGCCGATCTCGTACTCGACCGAGACCTTGGTTGGCGCCTCGGCCTTGACCTGCTTCTGGATGCCGCGCACCTCATGGTCCTGGAGCGGAACCGGCTTGTTGCCGCTGCCGACGAATACATACAACTACATCTAGTTGCTCACCAAATCAAAAAAAAAAAAAGACATGATCATGTTGACCAGGATGTAGCCGGGAAAGCTCCGCTTGGCGCCCTTG
>CATPAP010000148.1 GCA_955651875.1 Candidatus Dormiibacterota bacterium | reverse complement strand
GCTGGGGGATCAGCCGAGCGTACGTGTAGTACTTCTCCGTGGGCTCGTTGCCCTGGCCGCTGATGATCAGCGGCGTGCGCGCCTCGTCGATGAGGATGGAGTCGACCTCGTCGACGATGGCGAAGTGGAGATGGCGCTGCACGCAGCGGTCGAGCGACGGCGCCATGTTGTCGCGCAGGTAGTCGAAGCCGAGCTCGTTGTTGGTGGCGTACGTGATGTCGGCCGCGTACGCCTCGCGGCGCGAGCACGGGCGCAGGTGCTGCAGGCGCGGGTCGGGATGCGTCTCGTCGAGATACTCGGGGTCGTAGATGAACCCGAAGTCGGGGTTGTCGACCGGGCCGGGGACGATCACCGCCACGCTCATCCCGAGCGCGTGGTAGATGGGCGCATTCCAGCCCGCGTCACGGCGGGCGAGGTAGTCGTTGACGGTGACCAGATGGGCGCCACGCCCCTCGAGGGCGTTGAGGTACAGCGGCAGGGTGGCGACGAGCGTCTTGCCCTCGCCGGTGCGCATCTCGGCGATCTTGCCCTGGTGGAGGACGATGCCTCCGATCAGCTGCACGTCATACGGGCGCAGCCCCAGGGTGCGCCGCGCTGCCTCGCGGACCACGGCGTACGCCTCGGGGAGAAGCTCGTCGAGGCCCCGGCGTCGCTCGCTGCGACGCTCGGCCGCCTCCTTGATGGCGTACTCCGCCTCGACGTCCTCCTCCTCGTCGCTGTTGAGGCTCTGGCTGAACGTCTGGCCAAAGGTGAGGTCGGCGCCGGTGACCCCGAGACGGCCGCGGAACTCGTCGGTCTTGGCACGGAGCTCGGCGTCGCTGAGTGACTTCATCTCGTCCTCGAGCGCATTGGTCCGCTCAACCGCGCCGCGGTGGCGCTTCAACTCGCGGTTGATGGAGTCGCCGAGGATCTTGGGGAGGACGGGCATCAGGAGTCCAATTCTCGCAGGGCCAAGCCGAACAGGAGCGCCGTTTACAGCACCGCAGCAAGGACGGCGACCTCGACTCGCACCGCGCCGGCGGCCATGAGAGCCTGCTTGGCGGCCGCGGTGGTGGCCCCGGTGGTGAGTACATCGTCGATGAGCCAGATGGTCGCGCCCGCCAGCTGCGCGGACGCCGCGAAGGCACCGGCGACGTTGGCCTGGCGGCCGGGGCGGTCCAGGGTGCTCTGCGGCGGCGTGTCCCTGGTGCGCTCGAGCAGGCGGAGGCGTGGCACGCGGTGGAAGTCGGCGAATGCGGTGGCCACGACCTCGGCCTGGTTGTAGCCGCGGGCGGTGGCGCGACGGCCGGCGAGTGGGACGGGCGTGACGGTGGCGTTCACCGGCGGCGTCAGCCGCGACGCGCCCATCCACGCGAGCGCGCGCAGCGCAGCGCGGCAGTCGCGGAATTTGCCGCGATGGAGGACGTTTCGCACCTCCTCCGCGTAGGGAAAGGCTGCGCGAACCCCGGTGAGAATGGGCTGCGGGGTGGCATCGAAACCGCCAACGCACCTCTCGCAGAGGGCATTGCCGCTGCGACCGCACCCCGCGCAGCGGGCGGGCGCCAGCGCGTCGAGGAGGGCTGTGCGCATCTGTTGGACCGACCCATACATTTCTGTGTAGGTTAGGCGGTCGCCGCCGGCTGCCGCTCAGCGCCAGGCCGAGCCCGCCGGCCACGGTCCTGTCGCCGGCGCGGCGAGCCTGTCAGTAGTAGTGCCGCCGGCCCCCGATGGCATGCCCCATGGCTCCGAACAGGGCCACGACGACGCCGATCACGACGAGGATGATCCCGAGGGTCCACAGGATCTGGATCGCCGCCACGAACCCGATGATCATCAAGACCACGCCCAGCAGAATCATTCGTTCTCCCTACTCGCTTGGCACCTAAGATGTGACCCTCACTGTCATGTGAAAGTCATCTGACAGTGTACGACAGTAGCACAGCGTCCCCCCGATGTGAAACCCCTCGCCAGGCGGTCGGTGACGGTCAGCCAGCCTTCTCGTCGTTGGCAAAGACTCCGATCTTGTTGCCCTCGGTGTCCTCGCACGTCGCGAACCAGCCCATGCCGGGAACAGGCGTCTTGTCCTGCACGACCTTCCCGCCCTTCTCCATGATCTTGGCGGTCGCGTCCTCAATGGACGCGACGTTCATGGTCAGCGTGGTTTCCGAGTCCGCTCCCCGCTGGAACAGCGCCCCGTCGATCCCCGGCGTCTCCTCCCCGGTGGCGGCGAGACCGTAGTACGACGGTGCACCGTCATACCTCTGGAACGTCCAGCCGAAGACATCGCGGTAGAAGGCCTCGGCGCGGTCGGGGTCGTCGACCGGGATCTCGAAGTGCGACGGTCGTGCCATGAAGGCTCCTCCATCATTGATCGGTACACTCGCCTAGCATTCTGGCGCCCGTGATTGAGTTCCTCAACCACCTCAACGGCACGCCTGCCGCGCTCCTCCTGTGCGCACTTCTCTTCGTCGACGAGCTTGGCGTTCCCCTCCCCTTCGCGCCCAATGAGGTCCTCCTCCTTGTCGGGGGCCTGCTCGTCGGCTCCGGTGCGTTGGTAGCGTGGGTGTTCCTGCCGTTGGCGTTCCTGGCAACGGTCGCGGGCATGCTCACGGGGTACGGCTGGGCCCACGCCCTCGGCTCGGATCGGCTCCGCTCCCTCGCGCAGCGTGTTGATGCGGAGAAGAAGTACAGCCGTGCGGTGTCCCGGCTGCAGTCTGCCGGCCCTGCGCGCATCGCTCTGGCACGCCTCACCCCCGGCGTGCGCGTGTACGCGACGCTGGTGGCCGGTGCCTCGGGTGTCGCGCTTCGCCGCTTTCTCCTCGGAGGCGTTCCCGCGATGGCGGTCTGGGTCGTCGCGTTCACTGCCATTGGGGATCTCGTGGGCCGACCGGCCGAGAGCGTGATCAGTCGGGTCGACGGCATCGTGCTCACCGGGGCGCTCTCGATCGCGCTCGCCTTCGGCGCCGTCCTGGTCATCCGCCACGTTCCCCGGGCGGCCATCGACGACAACCAGCTTGTCGGTGTTCCGGAGCGATGGAGGTTGCTGCTGGCCCTCGCCGTGGACCTCGGCAT
>CATPAP010000147.1 GCA_955651875.1 Candidatus Dormiibacterota bacterium | reverse complement strand
GTCCTGCAGGGGCACGGGCTTGTTGCCACTGCCGACGAACGAGGTCACGACGGGCGTGTTGCGCACCACGTACAAAGACTCGTCGGACATGATCATGTTGACGAGGATGTAGCCCGGGAAGATCCGCTTGGCGACCTTGCGGCGCTGCCCATCCTTGATCTCCATCACCTCCTCGGTGGGGACGAGGACGTCGAAGATCTTGTCGTGCATGTCCATGGACTCGACACGCTTGAGGAGGTTGGCCTTGACCTTCTCCTCGTGTCCCGAGTAGGCGTGCACGACGTACCAGCGGGCGTCGGTGGTGGTTGCTGTCTCGTTCATGTCTGTGGTGCTCACGGTGTGACGGGGGCGGTGGTCCCTGGGGCTGATGTGGCTGGGGATGTGATTGTGCTCGGGGCGCCGGTCGCGCCCGGCGAGACCTTGGACGGCTTGATCTGGCTGCCTGTGCTGGTCGTGCTGGTCGAGCTGTACAGCTGCTTGACGACCAAACCGAGCCCGTAGTCCGCAGCAGAGATGATGATGGCCATGAGGATGACGGTGGTGACAACGACGCCGGTCATGCGTCCGAGCTCATTCCAGGTGGGCCAGACGACCTTGCGCAACTCCTCGAGGACGCTCGCGAAGTAGTTGCGCTCGCCTGCTCCAGCCGGTGGCCCCACCGGTGGGCGCGGCTTCACCGGCTGGCCGCGTACCGCTTTGGCCACCTGACCTCAACTCCTCCTGGATGGCGCCGCGTCCTCGCGGCCGTCTGCTGTTGCGTGGCAGGGGCGGCAAGACTCGAACTCGCGACCCTCGGTTTTGGAGACCGATGCTCTACCAACTGAGCTACGCCCCTGTGCGCTTGCCGGCGCCGCCGGCGGCCTTCGATGATGGTTACTTGGTCTCGCGATGGAGGGTGTGTCCCCTGCAGCGACTGCAGAACTTGCGAAGTTCAAGGCGGTCGGGGTCATTCCGCCTGTTCTTGACCGTTGTGTAGTTGCGTTCCTTGCAGGTGGGGCACTGGAGAGTGATGATCGCCGACCCGCCTTTCGCCGTAGCCACGTGTGTCTGCCTCGACAAAAAATAAACCTAGCGGCGCTAGGTCAAGTCGAATTGTACCAGAGGCCCGGCAAGGCCGTCCATGAGGTGGTTGGTACCATTCGGCCCCGCGGGCCCAAGTAGCTCAGAGGTAGAGCAACGCCTTGGTAAGGCGTAGGCCGTGGGTTCAATTCCCACCTTGGGCTCCGCGCCGGCGCGGCTGACGCGTCGGCGGCAATACCATCCGGCCGGTGTCCCCGCCGAAAGCAGTCCGCGCCGATCGCACAGGAGTGGTGCTGACCGCGCTGTCGGCGGCATTCTTCGGCAGCCTGGCGGTCTACGGGAAGTTCGCCAATCGCGCGGGCATCCCGCTCACCGAGCTGCTCGCGATCCGTTTCGGGCTGGCCGCGGTGATCTTGTGGGTGCTCGCTGCGGTGCGTCGCGAGCGCCTCTGGTGGGGACGACGGACAGTCGGCCTGGCGGTGATGGGACTGCTCTACGTCGGGCAGGCCGCCACGTACTTCACCAGCCTGAAGACGGTGCCGGCTGCGGTGACCAGCATCCTCCTCTATCTCTATCCGGTGATCGTGATGCTGCTCGCCGCGCTGTTCCTCGGCGAGCGCCTCGGCCGCGTGCGGGTGGGTGCACTCGCTGTCGCCGTCGTCGGAGTCTTCGCCGTGGTCGACCCGCTCAGCGCAACTGGCTCAGTCGATCGCGGCGGTGTGCTGTTCGGCCTGGCCACCGCGGCGATCTACGCAACGTACATCCTCACCGGCCGCGCCCTCCTCCGCGATGTGCCCGCCGTGGTCGCGACGGCTGCGATCGCAACCACTGCCGGGATCGCTCTGGCCATCGCCGGTGCGGCCGGCGGGCAGCTGCGCCCGCTCAGTCCCGGCGGCTACGCGCTCGCCGGGTCGATGGCCGTGGTGGCGACGGCGATTCCCGCCACGCTGTTCCTGGCTGGCCTGGCGCGCATCGGCGCCACGCGCGCGGCGATCATCAGCACGCTGGAACCGGCGACGACGGTCGTCCTGGCTGCCCTGCTGCTCGGGGAGAGCCTCGGCGCGGTGCGCCTGCTGGGCGGCGCCATCATCCTGGCGGCCGCGGTGGTCGTGGCGCGCAACGTGCCGCCGGACCTCGCCGAACCGCGCGTCCGCGAATGAGCGTGGCGGCCCGAGGCTCCGTCAGCTCCGGGCAGGCTTCTCCGGGACGGGAGGCTCGTCGGGTGCGGCCGCCTCGCCGCTGACGACCCCGTCGTCGGCGAGGCTGTCGGGGTGGATCGCCGCCTTGACCGCGGCGGCGATCTCCTCAAAAGGAACCGCGAGCGCCCCCACCTCGCTGCCGAGCTGGCCGCTTTCGTCGGCGACGACCTCCTCGGCCGCAGCTTCGGCGGCGTCGATGCGCTCGCGCAGGCTGTGGTGATGCGGGGGCGTCTTCTCGTCGCTCATGGTGCCGTCATGGTACGGGGTCGTGGAGGATCTCGCGGTGGACGTCGACGGTGGC
>CATPAP010000146.1 GCA_955651875.1 Candidatus Dormiibacterota bacterium | reverse complement strand
GTACGGCGTGGTCAGCGTCATGTCGATGATGAGCAGGCCGTCGTCGTCGATGTGCGAGCCGTAGACGAGCCCGAGCGAGACGATGTCGATGCCGATCTCCGGGTCGTACACCTCGCTGAGCGCCGCCAGGACCAGCTCAGGAGACGCCTTGGCCACAGCCCCGTTGGATTCGCTCATGTCCGGACCTCCGCGTCGCCGAGCGCCTGGAGCAGCGCGTTGCACGGCAGCGTCGCACACTTCACCCGCACCGGGTAGGACCGCACCCCCTGCAGGGCCTCGAGGTCGCCGAGGTCGTCGGGGCTGCCATCCTCGATGAGCATCGCTTTAAAACGGGCGGCGACGTCGCGCGCGTGCTCGAGGCTGGCCCCGCTCACCTCGTCGCAGAGCATGCTGCAGGCCGCCTGGCTGATCGAGCAGCCGGTACCCTCGAACCCGATCTCGGCGACTTGATCGCCGTCGAAGCGGATCGAGAGGTCGATCAGGTCGCCGCAGAGAGGGTTGTCGGCCTCGACCACCGCGTCAGCAGGGTCGACGCGACCGCGGTGGCGGGGATGGCGGTAGTGGTCGAGGATGATCTCTCGGAAGAGGTCGTCGGCCACCGGCGTAAATCCGACTTGCATGGTCAGAATTGTACCTCGACGCGTCGGCGCGCCCTCCTGGGGCGACAATCACGCCGTGCGCAGATTCGTTCGTCCCCGCACGTCCCCGGTGTTCTGGTTGCTCAGCGGCCAGCTCATCATGTTCATCGGGATCGCGGCCATCTTCCCCATCGCGCCGCTGTACGTGCGCCGCCACGGGGGCAGCTCGCTCGACATCGCCCTCTTCATCGCCGCGCCGCTCCTCGCCAACACGCTGGTCCAGGTTCCCGCGGGCAGGCTCGCCGACCGCATCGGCCGCCGCCCCATGCTGCTGGGCTCGCGCGCGCTGTATGGAGTTGTCGCGCTCGCCCTCTTCGCCGACGCCGGCCCGCTCTGGCTGCTCGCCACCTTGCGCACCCTGCAGGGTGCGTCGTCGGGCGCGTACGTGCCGGCACTGCGCGCTGCGCTCGTGGACCTCAGCGGACCCCAGAGGCGGGCGGAGCGGTTCTCCCAGCTGCAGGCATGCGAGATGGTTGGGCTGCTCGTCGGCCCCTTCCTCGGCGGCGTCGTGGCGCTCTGGCGGGACTCCGGGGTGTTCGGCGTCGCGGGTCTGGCCACGTTCGTCGGCCTGGCCGCGATGCGCCGGATCCCGGAGACCCGGGGGGCGCGTGACCCCAGCGCGGCGGCGAAGGCACGGCTGCGCTGGTGGCGCAACCCCGGCATCATCGTGCCCTGCCTCGGCGTGGGCGCGCTCGGCACCGTCTTCTCCATGTATGACGTCGTCTGGCCGCTGTACCTCTCGGCGCGCGGCTACAGCAGCCTTCTGATCGGTCTGACCATCAGTCTGTACGCGATCCCCATCCTCGTGCTGGCGCGCCCGGGAGGACGCCTCGCCGACCGCTCCAACCGGCGCTGGCTGATGGTCGGGTCATTCACCGTCACAGCCGCCTGCGCGTCGCTGTACCCGGGGCTGCGTTCGCTGGGCCCGATCATCGTGCTCGGCAGCGTCGAGGCCTGCGCCTTCGTGCTCATCGAGCCCACCCTGTTCGCCGTGATCGGGGACAGCAGCCCGGCCTCGCAGCGCGGCAGGACGATGGGCATCGGCGGGCTGTTCGAGTTCGGCGGCAGTGCGATGGGCGCGGCGGTGCTCGGTGCGCTCTATGGCGTCGGCGAGGGCATCTCGTTCTGGGGTGCGGCGGCAGCCCTGTTTGCCGCGGCCATCCTCTGCGCGGTCGCCCTGCCGCCGCGGCCGCCGGTGGGAGCAGAGCCGGGCGTCACCGAGGTGACCGCCATGCTCCCGCTCGACTCCTAGAGACGCCGTCCACGCTCGGGGAGCCTCTGACGCACAAGTTAGGGTACCGTGGCTATATTGTTTTCTGACAGGTCACATAGCTGAGCGTGGGGCGGTGCCGCGGCCGCGGTGCCGCCCCGCAAGCGCCCGCTCAGCTGAAGATGCGCTGAACTTCGCCAAGCGCCGCGCCCAGGGCGTCGACCTCCTCGTGCGTGTTGTAGAGGTATACGGACGCGCGAGCCGTCGCCGCCACCCCGAGCCGCTTCATCAACGGCTGGCAGCAATGGTGCCCCGCCCGCACCGCGACACCCTCGCGGTCGAGGATGGTTCCCACATCGTGGGCATGCACGCCGGCGACGTTGAAGCTCACCGCCCCGCCGCGCCCGTCGAGGTCGTGTGGTCCATACACGTCGACGCCATCCGTCTCCTCGAGCAGCGCGAGCAGGTGTGCGGTGAGCTCGCGCTCGTAGGCGTGGATGCGCTCCATCCCGATGGCGTCCAGGTAGTCGCAGGCGGCGGCGAGACCGGCCGCCGCCGCCACGTCCGGTGTCCCCGCCTCGAACTTGTGCGGCACGGTGCTCCACGTCGAATGCTCGAGCGAGACGCGCAGGATCATGCTCCCCCCGCCGAGGAACGGCGGCATGCGCTCGAGCAGCTCGGGCCGCGCCCAGAGCACGCCGGCGCCCATCGGGCCGCACATCTTGTGACCGCTGAACGCGAGGAAGTCGCAGTCGAGCTCGCGCACCGACACCGGCATGTGCGGAACGCTCTGCGCGGCGTCGACACACACCAGGACGTCGCGAGCGTGCGCCGCGTCGATGATGGTGCGCAGCGGCACCACGGTGCCGAGCACGTTCGACTGGTGTCCGATGCTCAGCAGCCGGGTCGGCGGCGCCAGCAGCTCGTCGAGGTCGGAGAGGTCGAGCGTGCCGTCGTCGCGCACGTGCATGAACCCCAGCGTCAGCCCGGCGCGTTGGGCGGCGAGCTGCCACGGCACCAGGTTGCTGTGGTGCTCCATCTCGGTGAGCACCACGCGGTCGCCCTTCGAGAGCAGCTCGCGGGCATACGACGACGCCACCAGGTTGATCGCCTCGGTGGTGTTGCGCACGAACACCATCCCGTCGGTGGGGGCGTCGATGAAGCGCGCCACCCGCTGACGCGCATTCTCGAAGACGTCGGTCGCCTCGTTGCCGATGGTGTGAACACCACGGTGCACGTTGGCGTTGTGCTCGCTGTAGTAATCGTCAATGGCGTCGAGAACCTGCTGCGGCTTCTGCGAGGTGGCGGCGGAGTCGAGGTAGACGAGCGGATGGCCGTTGACGGTGCGCTGCAACAGTGGAAAGTCCGCGCGGATGGTGGGGACATCGAGCTGGGTGCCGGCGACGCCCATCGCGGTCACGCCTCGTCGTCGCTGAGGGCGACCCGGATGACGCCGTCACTTGTGTCGATGTGGTGCACGCGGACGGGTTCGACGGCGGGAAGCGAGATCGGGTCACCGGTACGCAGGTCGAACGCCGAACCGTGCAGTGGGCACTCGATGGCACAGCGGTCGGCGTCGAGGTCGCCGTCGCTCAGCGATGCCTGCGCGTGGCTGCAGGTGTCGTCCAGACAGAAGAACTCGCCGTCGACATTGAAGATGGCAACCGGCACGTCGTCGATCTCGACGCGGGCGGCGTGTCCCGGCGGCACGTCAGCCATCCGTCCCACCTCCACCCAGGTCGCCGCCTTCATGCCCCGACCAGTGCGACGCCCGCCTGTGCATCACCTTCGAGTTCGTGGTCGAGGAGGTCGCCGACGAGGTCCGCGAACCCCTGGTGCGGACAGTGGGCGAGTGCATCGTCGAGGAAGCCGCGCACGATGAGGCGGTCGGCGTCCGCCTCGCTCACGCCGCGTGCCATCAGGTAGAAGCGGTGATCGTCATCGATGTGGCCGGCGGTGGCGCCGTGACCACAGCGCACGTCGTTGGCGCGGATCTCCAGACGCGGCACCGAGTCCGCGGTGGCGCCGTGGCTGAGGATGAGGTTGCGGTTCTGCACGTACGCGTCGGTCTGCTGGGCGATGCGGTCGACGTCGATGAGCCCGCTGTACACGCTCCGCGCGCGGTCGCGCACCGCCACCTTGAGCTTGAGCCGGCTCGTCGTCTGAGGGGCGCGATGGGCCTGCAGGGACTGGTGGTCGAGGTGCTGGGAGGCGTCGCCGAAGGCGACTCCGGAGATGTCCGCCTCCGCTCCAGGTCCGTCGAGCAGCACTTCCCAGTATGCCTTCTGCAGCCGGGCGCCGAGCGTGGCGCCGAACATGCGCAGGCGGGCGTTCTGGGCGAGCACGGTGCGATGCAGGGCGACGTGCCACACATTCTCGCCCCACTGCTGCAGAACGCAGTGGTCGAGCCTGGCGTCGCGGCCGGCGACGACGACGGTGAGCGCGTCGCTGAACAGCTCCTCCTCACCCGCCGCAGAGAGGTAGTCGTCGACGAGGGTCAGCGACGCGTTGTCCTCGAGCAGGACCACGGTGGCCGGGAAGGTGGCGGCGTGGTCCCCGGCAGCGCTGTGGGCCACCCACACCGGGACCGACGCGTTCACGGAGTGGGGCACGTAGATGAAGGCGCCGCCGCTCCACATCGCGTTCCAGAGCGCCACGAATGCCGACTCGCCGACCCCGACCGACGCCAGCACACGCTCGACGAGCTCGGGGTGAAGCGTGGCCGCCTCGTCGAGCGGGCTGAGCACCACCCCAGCCGCGGTGAGCTCATCGCTCTGCTCGATGCGCGTCACCGGCGCGGCGTCGACCAGGAGCGCGGCGTTGGCCGCCGCCCGGTCGCGGCGCCGTCGGATGGCGGCGATGAGGTCCTCGTCGATCGCCTCCCCAGGCGCGAACGAGCCAAGCCGGAGCTTGCTGATGTCGGTCCGTCGCCAGTCCTCGTCGCGCTGCGAGGAGGGAAGCGGCATGGCGGTGAAGGCATCCCACGCAGCCCGCCGCCGGTCACGGAGCCAGCCGTCGGCGGACGCGATGCGTTCCTCGACCGCCGCCGCGAACGCCGGCGCGTCCGAGGCGACGACTCCGGCGCCGGTGATCACCCGACCGACCCCTCCATCGACAGCGCCAGCAGCCGGTTGAGCTCGACGGCGTACTCCATCGGCAGCTCCTTGACGAACGGCTCGAAGAAGCCGTTGACGATGAGCGCCGTCGCCTCCTGCTCGTCGATGCCACGCGAGGTCAGGTAGAAGATCTGGTCCTCGCCCACCTTGCTCACCGACGCCTCGTGACCGATGGTGACGTCGGGGCTCTCGACGTCCATGTAGGGATAGGTGTCGCTCTGCGACTCCTCGTCGAGCAGCAACGCGTCGCAGCGCACGTTGACGCGGACGTCGTGCGCCTTGGGATACACCTTGATGTGGCCGCGGTACGACGTGCGCCCGGTGCCCTTGCTGATCGAGCGCGAGACGATGTTGCTGGTGGTGTGCGCTGCCACGTGAATGCATTTGGCACCGGCGTCCTGGTGCTGGCCGGGGCCCGCGAAGGCCGCGCTGAGCACTTCGCCGTGTGCACCCTCGCCCATCAGGTAGATGGCG
>CATPAP010000145.1 GCA_955651875.1 Candidatus Dormiibacterota bacterium | reverse complement strand
CGCCGCCAGGACGCCGTCGCGCTGGTCCGCGAGACGGTGAGCCGACAAGCCGCAGGAGCGGGCGCATGAGCAAGCGCAAGTTCTCGCTGCTGCGCCGCCGCGCCGAGTTCAACACGCACTACACCGTGCTCGACATCGGCACCGAGTTCGTCAAGGCACTCGTGGTCAAGCGCGAAGATGACAAGGGCATCGTCATCGGCGCCTCGCGGATACGCCAGCAGCTCAGCGACATGCAGGGCGGTGCGGTCGCGGACATCCAGGCGGTCATCGACAACTGCGACCGCGCCCTCACCGAGGCAGAGGACATGTGCGAGGTGGTGCCCGGACAGGCGGTGATGGGCATCGCCGGCGAGCAGGTCCGCGGGTTCAGCACCACGATGACGATGCCACGCCCCCAACCGCAGGCACGCATCACCCAGGCAGACCTCGCGTCCGCGCTGCAGGCCGTCCAGCGCCGCGCGCTCAAGGAGGCGGTGCGCCAGATGTCGCACGAGCTCGGCGTCGCCGAGGTCAACGTGAAGTTGGTGCACAGCACGATCACCTCGGTGCGCATCGACGGTTACGCGGTCAGCAATCCCGTCGACTTCCAGGGCAACGTTGTGGACATCACCGTCTTCAACACGTTCGCCCCCCTGCACCACATCGGGGCGCTGCAGACGATCGCCCAGGAGCTCGACCTCGAGGTGGTCGCCACCGTCGCCGAGCCCTACGCCCTGGCGCGCGGCTGCAACACCGACGACATCGAGGAGCGAGGCGCCATCTTCATCGACATCGGTGGGGGCACCACCGACGTCGCCCTGGTGCGCAACGGCGGCATCGAGGCCACCCGGATGTTCGCGCTCGGCGGGCGCTCCTTCACCAAGCGGCTCGCCGGCGAGCTGCAGATCTCGATGAGCGAAGCCGAGCGCTACAAGCTGTCGCACGGCGAGGGCCGGCTGGCCACCGAGCAGCGCGCACTGGCGCGACAGGCGCTCACGCCGACGGCCGAGGTGCTCGCGCAGGGCGTCGCCTTGACGCTCGAGGAGCTTGCGGGCGGACAGACGCTACCCGCGACCATCTGCCTCGCCGGAGGTGGTGCCGCCCTCCCGGAGGTGGCGGAGCAGCTCAGTGCGGTCGACTGGGCGCAGACACTGCCGATGGCCCACGCCCCGACCGTGCGCGTCCTCGGCCCAGAGGACGTGCACCGCGTCTTCGACAGCACCGGACTGCTCGTCGGCAGCCAGGACGTCACGCCGATGGGCCTGGCACACCACGCCATCTCGATCGAGGACGACGCCGACCAGCCGCTCGGAGGGCTGATGCGCCGCGTCCTCAAGACCATGAAGGTCTAGTCGTGCCCCAGGTCATCTACACAGCACCGCATGACGAGATCGTCGACCTCGTCGACAAGGTCCGCAGCGCGCCGGACCCCGACGTCGCGCTCGTGCTCAACTCGGGCACCACCGGCTTCCAGACGCCGCTGAACGTCCGCCTGCTCCGCCAGTTGGGGACGCGTGCGGGCAAGAAGGTGTCCGTCATCAGCGGCGATCCGCACATCCAGGAGCTGTCGCGCGTTGGCGGTCTGCCCACGTATGCCTCCGTTCCTGCATTCGAGCGCGGCATCCAGACCGTCCGGCCGCACTTCGACGCGGGCGCCACCGGCATCGCCGCGGGAGCCGCAGCCTCCGGGCTCGGGAGCGGGCTCGCGTTCGCGCCGGGGCCGCCCCCTCCGCCGCCGCGCACCACGGTTCCCGCAGCCGGTGCCGCCGGCGGGGCCAGAGCGACGGGGCGGCGCAAGCCGCTCTACTTCGTCGCCGCGGGCGTCGCGCTCCTCCTCGGGTTGGTGCTGTTCTTCGTGGTGGCACCCTCGGCGAAGGTGACCATCACCCTGGCAGGAACCCCGCTCACGGCCAGCCCGACGATCCAGGGCAGCCCCGACCCGGGCAACGCCGGCAAGGCCGACCACATGGTCACGTCGGTCGTGACCAGCACCCAGTCGGCGCAATTCACCGCGACGCCGAGCGGCAAGCTGCCGGTGCCTGCGACGGCGGCGACGGCGGCGCTGGTGTTCACGACCGATCTGCCCTCCGGATTGTATTTTTATGTTACGTAGTGCACCGAGTTCTACACGCAGGACAGCACTCCCATCAAGTTCTTCGCCACCCAGGCCACCCAGGTCTGCATCGGCCCGAACGCTTCGCCACCGGCAAGCTGTCCGCCAGGAACTCCTGCCAACAGCTCGGTTACTGTGGCCGATGGGACGCCTGAAACCAAAGGGAACGTAGCCGCCAACACGATCACGAAGTCGCCCAACAATCCGTGTCCAGCTCCTCCGATGGGAGTATTTCCCGGATGCTCGGCCAGCGACCTCACCGAGACCAACCATCAGCCCGCCGCCGGTGGCGCCGACGCCAAGACCAACGTGGTCGCCAGTGCGACCGACGTCAGTAGCTGGAACACCCAGGTCACCCAGAGTGAGCAGACGCTGACCAGCCAGGCGAACCAGGACATGCAGAACAAGGCAAGCGGCAAGACGCTCGCCAAGGATCCCGGCGGCAACGGCACCTCGGTGGCGTGCAGCGTCACTCCCGCCGTGCCCGCAGTGAACGCGGTGTTCGCCACCGGCCAGATCACCGTGGCGTGCGACGGCAAGGCCGCCGCCTACAACCCGAGCGATGTGACCGGCGACGCCAAGGCCGACCTCCAGTCACAGGTCGCGCAGGGCGACAGCCTGGCGACGGAGTCCCTCAACTGCACCAAGCCGTCTGTGACCCAGGCGGCCAACGACGGCACGGTGGTGCTGAGCATCCAATGCACGAGCTTTTCGAAGCCGGCCGTCGACATCAACGTGCTCAAGTCACAGCTCACCGGGAGGAGCCCGACTGACGCCAAGAACACCATCGAGCACCACCTCAACCACGTGAAGAACGTCACCGTGTCGCAGTCACCGATCTCGTTCTTCTGGCTGCCGTTGTTCCCCAGCCGGATCGAGATCGACGAAGCCTTCGTGACCCAGACCGACCAGTGAGGACGCCGGCAATCGGTGTCGACGTGGGCACGGTCCGCGTCGGGCTCGCGGGCAGCGACGAGACCGGCACCATCGCCACCCCGCTGCGCACAGTGCCCCGGCGTCCGGCCGCGCGGCTGTGGCGCGAGGTCAAAGAGGTCGTCGACGAACGGCTCCCTGAGTGCATCGTGGTCGGGCTGCCGCGCCGGCTCGACGGCAGCGAGGGCGACTCGGCGGTGGACGCGCGGCGCGTCGCCGACGAGCTCCGTCGTCACACCGGGCTGCCTGTGGAGATGTGGGACGAGCGCTTCACCACCGCCGAGGCCGAGCGCAGCCTGATCGCCGCGGGGAGGCGGCGCGCCCAACGCCGAGAGTCGATCGACTCCGTCGCCGCGTCGCTGCTGCTGCAGAGCTGGCTCGATGCCCGTGCGCGCGCGAGCACGCCGCGGTGAGACGGGACCAGCAGGGCCGCACCGGGGTCATCTTCGCGATCGCCGGCATCGTCATCGTGCTCCTCGTCATTCTCGGGGGGACGCTCCTGTACGGACGCAGCCAGCTCGAACCACCTGCAACTGCCGCGGGCGCGCCGGTGACCATCACCGTGCGCAGCGGCGAGCAGCTCGACACCCTGGTGAGCGACCTCGCCAGCCACGGATTGATCCGCAGCACGTTCTGGTTCGGCTGGTACGCGCGCCTGCAGGGGCTCGGGTCCAAGCTGCTGGGGGGCGAATTCATCCTCGACGACGCCATGAGCGCGAGCTACATCGTCCAGCGACTCGAGGGCGCGGCGCAGATGGGGACCCACGAGGTGCTCCTCACCGAGGGTCTCACCGCCGCGCAGATGGCCAAGAAGATCGCAGCCGCGGGCATCGGCATCACCGCGGACCAGTACATGGCGGAGGTGCAGAAGGGCAGCTTCAGCGAACCATTCCTGGCCGGCCGGCCTGCCGGTGCGTCGCTCGAGGGCTTCCTCTTCCCCGACACCTACGATATCCCCGCCCGCTCCACCGCTCATGACGTTGTGCAGATGCAGCTCGCCGACTTCGCCAACAAGGCAATGCCACTGCTCACCGGTCTCTCGCCGGCGCAGCTGTACTCAACCCTGACAGTTGCCTCGATCACCGAGCGCGAGGCCCAGTTCGACTCTGATCGTGCGCTTGTGGCAGGAGTGGTCGACAACCGCCTCGCCAACACGATGCTGCTCCAGCTCGACTCAACAGTGACCTACGGACTTGGTCTCAGCGGTGGGACGCTGACCGCGCAGCAGCTGGCCACCGACACTCCATACAACACCTACCTGCACCCGGGGCTACCGCCCACACCGATCTCCAACCCGGGGGCGAGCAGCATCGCGGCAGCGGTGCACCCGGCGAGCACCTCGTATCTCTTCTTCCTCTCCGACTGCAGCGGCCACAACCATTACAGCGTGAGTGCGGCGGAGCACCAGCAGCAGATCGTGCAGTACCTCAGCAAACCGTGCGGTACCTGAGATGGAGCAGCTGTTCCCGCTCTGCCTGATCGGCGAGGGCATCACCAGCTCACCAAGCCGCGGCATGCAGGAGGCCGCGCTCGCCGCCAGCGGGCGTGACGGCAGCTACGAGATCGTCGACGTCGACGCGGCCGGCCTGCCCGGTATCCTGCGCGACCTGCGCTCCGGCCGGTGGCGGGGAGCCAACGTCACCTCACCGTACAAGTTCGCCATGGCGGCAGTGTGCGACGAGCTCGAGGGCGACGCGCTGCGCACCGGCGCCGTCAACACCCTCACCGTCAGCCCAGACGGCAAGCTCTCCGGTGACAACACCGACGCGGCCGGCTTCGAGCTCGCGCTCAGCGGCCGGCGTCTCTGGCCGGTGCCGGAAAGTCGCGCGCTGGTCATCGGCTCCGGCGGAGCGGCTGCCGCGGTGGTGCTCGCGCTCAGCCGCGTGCCGGTGCTGCGCACCACCGTGGTGGCACGGCGTATCAACGCCGCCCGCGCGCTCATCGACGGTCTCGCCGCCGGTGGTGTCGAGGGCGAGATGGCGGTCGCGCTGTGGGATGAGGACTACCTGGAGCGCGTCGTGAGGACCGCAGACATCGTTGTCAACGCGACCTCCGCAGGACTCGCCGAGATGCCCTTCGCACCCGCGCAACTGCAGGCGTCGTGTACGGTCGCCGACGTGCGCTACCGGCCCCGGCCTGTCGACGTCGTGGCCGCGGCTGAGCAGGCGGGGCTGCGCAGCTGCGACGGCGTCGACATGCTCTTCCACCAGGGAATGCTCAGCTTCCAGCGCTGGACAGGCGACGCACCGCCGTACGCGGCGGCGCGCCTCGCCCTCGACGAGGCTGTCGGAGGGTGAGTGCCGCAGCCGCCGCGGCGATCGCCGCGCCGGTCGGCGCCGCCGTCGGGTTGGGCGCCGGCTGGCTATCGGTCGTCCTCGAGCGTCTCGAGGGGCTGCACAAGGAGGAGGACGAGGACCGGGTGGCCTACGAGCGCGACATCGCCGCCGCCACCATCAAGGCCGCGGAATCGGGGGAGGAGGAGCCCGTCGCCGAGCCTTGGGTGTCCGACCGCTATGGCTGGACGTGGCTGGAGCGCGTGCTCTGCCCCATCCTCGGCGCGGCCGGCTTCGCGGCGTTCGCTGCGCACGAGCCCGTCGATCGCGGCCTGGCCATCCACCTGCTCTGGGCGGCGCTGTTCATCCAGGTCATCGCGTTCGATCTCAAGCATCACCTCATCCTCAACCGGGTGACCTATCCGGCGATCGTGCTCGCGCTCGCGCTGTCTTTCTTCTCGCCGGGGCTCACCATCCTGCACGCGTTTGCCGGATGCGTCGCGATGGGCGGCTTCTTCGTGCTCATGAACGTGGTCTCGCGCGGCGGCATCGGGCTCGGTGACGCCAAGCTCGGCGCACTCGTCGGGGCAGTGGGTGGCGTCAGCCTCGACCTCGACCACATCGGCGCCGTTTATGCGGTGATCTACGCCATCTTCCTGGGCGGCGCGGCGGCGGTCGTGCTCCTTGTGCTGAGGTTGCGAACCCTCAAGGACCCAATCCCGTACGGCCCGTTCCTCTGCGTGGGTGCGGGGATCGTCCTGTTCCTGGGCCCCTGAGCTCCCAAATGCGGGCTTGCACCGCGGGCGAACCTAGAATCGCCGGGTGTTCAGGTTCCTCACCGCCGGCGAGTCCCACGGTCCCCAGCTGACCGTGATCATCGACGGCGTCCCCGCGGGCCTCGAGATCGACGCGGCGCGCGACCTCGACCCCGACCTGCGCCGCCGCCAGGGCGGCCACGGCCGCGGCAAGCGCCAGCAGATCGAGCGGGACAGCGCGGTGATCACCGCAGGGGTCCGGGGCGGCCGCACCCTCGGCTCTCCAATCGCGCTGACCGTCGTCAACCGCGACTGGGACAATTGGAAGGGTCCGATGCAGGTCGAGGCGGAGGAATTCACGAAGAAGGCGGTGACCCGGGTCCGCCCCGGTCACGCCGACCTCGCCGGCATGCTCAAGCACGATCTCGACGACGCCCGCGATGTCCTCGAACGCGCCTCGGCACGGGAGACGGCCGCCCGCGTGGCCGCGGGCGGGGTCGCCAAGACGTTGCTGCGTGTCGCCGGGGCGTCGATCAGCTCGCACGTGGTACGCATCGGCGATGTCGTGGCACCGTCCGGCGGCACCGTCGACCCTGCAGTGGTGGAGCGCTCCGCGGTGCGCTGCGCCGACCCGGTCGCCGGCTCTCGCATGGTGGAAGCGATCGACGCAGCGCGCGCCGCTGGTGACACGCTCGGCGGCACCGCGGTCGTCACAGGCCACCAGGTTGTGGCCGGACTCGGCAGTTACGCGCACTGGGACCGGCGCCTCGACGGGCGCATCGCCCAGGCGATGTGCAGCATTCCGTCCGTCAAGGGCGTCGAGCTCGGCGACGCCTTGCTCGCAGCGGCGAGCCCGGGCTCACAGGTCCACGACCGGCCCGCATACAGCGCCGATCGTGGCTTCCATCATCTCAGCAACCGCCAGGGTGGTCTGTCCGGCGGTGTCAGCAACGGCGCGGACGTGTGGGCCCGCGTGCACTTCAAACCGATCTCCACCCTGTTGACACCCCTGCGCAGCGTCGACGTCCACACCGGCGAGGAGATCAACGCGCACTACGAGCGCAGCGACGTCTGCGTGGTGCCGGCAGGGGCGGTGATCGCGGAGGCGATGCTGGCGCTGGTCCTCGCCGAGGCGATGCTCGAGAAGTTCGGCGCCGACTCGATCGCCGAGCTTGCCCGCAACCTCGACGGGTACCGCGCCGGCTTGAGCCGGCTGCGATGAGCACAATCGGCCACATCGTGCTCGCCGGACTGCCAGGGAGTGGCAAGAGCACAGTTGCGCCGCTGCTCGCTGAACGGCTGGGACGGAGGTGGGTCGACACCGACGCGCAGGTGGAGGCGGGGCTGGAGATGAGCGTGTCGCGCGCCTTCGAGGAGATGGGAGAGGCCCGATTCCGAGCCGAGGAGCGCCACGCCGCCGAGGTGGCGCTCGCCTCAGCCGAGCCGCTGGTGATCGCAGCCGGCGGTGGGCTGATCACCGAGCGCGGCGCCCTCGACATCATCGAGCGCCACGCCACCGTGGTGCTTCTTGAGGCCCCCGACGGGGAGCTGGCCGCGAGGCTGGGATCGAGGGCCATCGATCGGCCGCTGCTGGCCGGCAATCCGGCCGGCGCGCTCCACCACCTCCGCGCCGTTCGCACCGCCGCACACGGCCAGGCCCAGCTCCGCGTGGCCACCAGCAGCCGCACCCCGGCCGAGGTGGCCGAGGCGATCGCCGCCGCACTCTCCACGAGCGTGCGCGTCGGCACCGCGCATCCCTACCTGGTGGGGGTGCGCGCCGGCTTGCGCCAAAGCCTCGCCGACCACATCCCCACCAGCGCGCACCGCGTCGCCGTGATCACCGACGAGGCGGTGAGCGACACCGCCGAGACGATGGCTGCACTGCTGCGCGGTCGTGACCTCACGGCCACGGTCATCGCCATCCCGGGCGGGGAGCAATCCAAGCAATGGGGGGT
>CATPAP010000144.1 GCA_955651875.1 Candidatus Dormiibacterota bacterium | reverse complement strand
GCCGTGGGTGATGCCCAACCACTGCCCGGCATGCGGGAGCGAGTTGGTGCGTGAGCCGGACGAGGTCGTGCGCCGGTGTGTCAACCCGCTGTGCCCAGCCCAGAGACGCGAGCGGCTGCGTCACTTCGCGTCGCGCTCAGGCATGAACATCGAGGGCCTCGGCGAGTCGATCATCGACCAGCTCGTCGACGCCGGCTTCGTCGCCGACGCCGCCGACCTGTTCGCGGTCACCACCGACCAGCTCCTGACGCTCGAGGGGTTTGCTCAGCGGTCCGCCCAGAAGCTGCACGACTCCATCGCCGGGCGGCGCGACGTGCCGCTGACGCGTCTGATCAACGCACTTGGCCTCCCACACGTCGGCGAGCACACCGCGGCGCTGCTGGGCCGGCACTTCGGCAGCCTCGAGGCGCTGGCGGCAGCTGGCGTCGACGAGCTCACTGCGGTGGAGGGCGTCGGGCCCATCGTGGCCGAGAGCGTGGCGCGCTGGTTTGCGACGGGGGAGGGGCGGGAGCTCCTGGCCCGGCTCAGGGAGGCGGGTGTGACGGCGCAACCGGTGCGGGCCGCCGCAGGCGGACCCTGGCAGGGACAGTCGTGGGTGCTCACCGGCAGCATGGACTCGCTGAGCCGCCCGGACGCAGAGGAGCGCATTCGCGCGCTCGGCGGGTCGCCTGGAGCGACTGTCAGCAAGCGCACCCACACGGTGGTCGCCGGCGCCACGCCGGGCAGCAAGCTGGCCCGCGCCCAGGAGCTCGGAGTGCGTGTTATCGACGAGAAGGCCTTCCTCGACGAGCTCGCGGCCGCCGGCGGTTGACCGCGACGGATCGAGCCGGGCAGCGCCGTACAGTGGGAGGCGTGAGCACACAGACGGCGTCCCGTCGCGCCCGGCTGATCGACAACCCCGATCTGCTGCGCGAGCGCCTGCGAGCCGCCCCGACCGGCGCGGGCGTGTACGTGATGCGCGATCTCGGCGGCCGCGTTGCCTACGTCGGCAAGGCGGCCAGCCTGCGCAACCGGCTGCGCTCGTACTTCACCGGGATCGAGTCGCTCCAGGCACGGACCCGCACGCTCGTCGACCGGGTTTTCGACTTCGAGGTCATCACCTGCCTCAACGAGCGCGAGGCGCTGATCCTCGAGAACAGCCTGATCAAACAGTACCGGCCGCGCTACAACGTGCGTCTCAAGGACGACAAGAGCTACCTGTACCTGAAGATCCCCAAGCCCGGCGCGGGGTCCGCGCACGCGCCGGGAACCGCGCGCGAGCAGCTGCGCGCCCCCCGCGGTGAGCGCGGTCTGCTCGCCACCGAGTTCCCGCGGCCCTATTACACGCGGCGCATCGTGCGTGACGGAGCGCGGTACTTCGGGCCGTACACCAGCGCGCAGTCGCTGCGCACCACCGTGAAGTCGCTGCGCACCATCTTCCCGTTCCGCACGTGCAGCGACGACATCTTCCGCCGTGGACGGGTCTGCCTGGATTACCACATCAAGCGCTGCAGCGGTCCCTGCGAGGGGCGCATCGACGCGCCCGAGTACTCAACCCTCCTCGACCAGGTGGACCTCTTCATGCAGGGGCGCAGCGACGCGCTCGATGCCCAGCTGCGCAAGCAGATGGAGGAGGCAGCGGCTGAGCTCGACTTCGAGCTGGCGGCACGCTTCCGGGACCGGCTGCGCGCGGTCGATCGCATCGCCGAACGCCAGAAGATGCTGACCGGATCGCGATCTGACGAGGACTGCATCGCGGTTGCGCTCGAGGGCGGCCGCGCCATGGCGGCGCTGCTCTCGGTGCGCCGCGGGCAGGTCATGGCCATGGAGACGCACGAGCTCGAGGGTGTCACCGATCTCGGCGCCGGCGAGTGCCTCGGCGCGTTCCTGCCGCAGTATTACAGCAGCGCCCCGTCCGTGCCGCGCACGGTGCTGGTCTCCGACGCTGTCGAGGACGCGGCGGTCATTCGCGATTTCCTCACTGAGCAGCGCGGCGGCCCCGTTGACCTCCGCCACGCGCGGCGCGGGGCCGGCCGCGAGCTGGTCGAGCAGGCGCGCACCACCGCCCTGAGCGCTCTTCGACAGCGGCGCATCGTCGACGACTTCGACGCCGAGCGCACCGGGTCACTCCTCGTCGACCTCGCCGAGCGTCTCGGGCTGCCCGGGCCACCGCGACGCATCGAGTGCTACGACATCAGCAACACGATGGGGACCAACTCGGTCGGCTCGATGATCGTGTTCGAGGACGGCCGGCCCAAGCCGTCGCACTACCGACACTTCGGCATTCGCACCGTCGAGGGCAGCGACGACTTCGCGTCGATGGAGGAGACCCTCCGCAGGCGTTTCGCGCGACACCTGCGCAGCCGCGCCGACGGTGCCGCCGCCGAGGACATTCCGGTCGACGACCCGGCGGGGAGCAACGGTGAGGTGGTCGTCGCCGGCGCCGTCCGTGATCGCACCGGCCGCGACGGGGATGGCGCAGCGACGGAGGACAGCTTCGGCATCCTCCCCGACCTCGTCCTCATCGACGGTGGCAAGGGTCAGCTCGGCGCCGCGTACCGCGTGCTCCGCGAGGCCGGGCTCGTCGACATCCCCGTGTTCGGACTGGCCAAGCGCAACGAGGAGCTGTTCGCTCCCGGCGTCTCCCGGCCGACGATCATCGAGAAGGACAGCCCCACGCTCTTCCTCGTGCAGCGCGTGCGCGACGAGGCGCACCGCTTCGCGATCACGCGCCACCGCGCCCGGCGGGCGCGCAGCGCGCTGCGTTCGCGCCTCGACTCCGTCCCCGGGTTGGGGCCGGTCCGCAAACGGACGCTGCTGCGCCGGTTCGGCAGCGTCGACGGCATCCGGGCCGCATCCGTCGACGCGCTTGCCGAGGAGGTGCCGCGGGGTGTCGCGCTGAGCATCAAGGAGCTGCTCTGACGCAGTGCGAGCGGTTCAGGCGGGCTGTGGCGGCGCCGGCGGCGGTACCAGTGCGGCCGCCTCTGACGCGGTGGACGGCCGCGTCGACGTGGACTCCTGGGC
>CATPAP010000143.1 GCA_955651875.1 Candidatus Dormiibacterota bacterium | reverse complement strand
TTCTGAGTGAGGTCGCCGTGGAGCAGACCGACGCTCTGGCCGCGGCGCTCGAGCTGGGCCTGGAGGAGGTCGGCGGTGCGCTTGGTCTCCACGAAGATGAGCGACATGACCACGTCGGGCTGGTCGAGGATGCGCATCATCACGTCGACCTTGTCGGCCCACGTGGTCTGCACGTAGAGCTGGCGCACGCCGGCGACGATCTCGGGGCGGATGCTGACGGCCACGGTGACCGGTTTCCGCATGTGGCGCATGGCCAGGCGCCTGACCCACTCAGGCATGGTGGCGCTGAAGAGCATCGTCTGCCGGTCGGTGGGGCACTTTCGGAGGATCTTCTCGACGTCGGGCGCGAAGCCCATGTCGAGCATGCGGTCGGCCTCGTCGAGAACTGCGAAGCGGACGCGGGCGAGGCTCAGCGAACGGCGCTGGATGTGGTCGGCGAGACGGCCCGGGGTGGCCACGACGATGTGCGCGCCGGCGCGGAGCGCCTCGAGCTGGCGGGCCATCGAGTCGCCGCCGTAGATGGCGACCGACGAGATGTCGTGGCGGGCGGCGAGGACGGTGATCTCGTCGTGCACCTGGACGGCGAGCTCGCGCGTCGGGCAGAGGACCAGGGCCTGCACGGGCCCGTTGCGCGGGTCGAGCTGCTCGATGATGGGTATGCCGAAGGCGGCGGTCTTGCCGCTGCCGGTATGCGCCTGGCCGATGACGTCGCGGCCCTGCAGCGCCGGTGGGATGGCGCCCGCCTGGATTGGCGTGGCGAGGGTGAAGCCCATCTCCCCGACGGTGGTGAGCATGGCGGCACTGAGCCCCAGCCGGTCGAACGGAGCGGACTGCTGAACCGGTTCTGTCGCGGCCTCGTCGTCCCCGCTGGTCACCGCGGGACGGGGCCTTGCGACGGGCGGTCGGTGCGACCGCGTGCGAAAAGATGAACGCAAGACGCAGCAATTGTACCCGAGATCGCCTTTGCGACGATCGAGGACCACGGCCTCTAAGATCGCGGGCGATGGCTGAGGTCCTCTGCACGCTGCCGCTGCCCGCGCCGTTCGAGGAGATGGTGCGACCCCGCGCGTCAGTGGCGGTGCTTGGCAAGATCCCGCCCCCGGCCGAGCTCGTCGAGAGGCTGCGCGCCCAGCCCGTCGACGTCCTGTGCCCGCAGTTGCGCGACCCCATCACCGCTGACCTCCTCGACGCCGGGCTGCCCCGGTTGCGCTGCGTCGCGCTGTACGCGGTGGGCTACAACAACGTCGACGTCGAGGCGGCGACAGCGCGCCACGTCGCCGTCACCAACACGCCGGGCGTGCTCACCGACGCCACCGCCGACCTCACCTTCGGGCTCCTGCTCGCCGCCGCGCGGCGGATCTGCGAGGGTGACGCGGCCATGCGCGCGGGTCGCTTCGAGGGGTGGGCGCCTGACTACATGCTCGGCATGGAGTTGACCGGGGCAACGCTCGGCGTGGTCGGCTTCGGCCGCATCGGCCAGGCGCTGGCGCGTCGCGCGCTCCCGTTCGGGATGCGCATCGTCTATGCGTCGGACATCGAGGTGACCCTCGACGACGACCTGCGCGACCGTGTCACGCAGTTGCCGATCGGCGAGCTGCTCGCCGGCGCGGACGTGGTCTCCCTGCACGTGCCGCTCACCGAGACCACGCATCACCTTATCGACGAGACGGCACTGCGTTCGATGCGGTCGAGCGCCATCCTGATCAACTCCTCGCGCGGGCAGGTGGTCGACGAGGCAGCGCTGGTCCGGGCCCTCCGCGGCGGCTGGATCGCCGGCGCCGGGCTCGACGTGTACGAGAACGAGCCGCAGCTCGCCGCCGGCCTGACCGACTGCCGCAACGCGGTGCTCGCCCCGCACCTCGGCAGCGCGACGGTTGCCACCCGCGCCGCCATGGCGCAGCTCACCGCGCTGAACACCCTCGACGCGCTCGACGGGAAGCTCCCCGCCAGCTGCGTGAACCCGCAAGTGTGGGAGGCAGGCGCCCCCTCCCCGGCGGGGTGAGCGACACCGCCGGCATCCGGCCCGCGCCGCCGCCGATTGGCGACCTGCACGTCGCCTTCACGCCGCGGCTCGCCGTCCTCGACATCGACGGCACGCTGATCGGGGCGGACCTGATCCTGAACCCGCGCACCCGCGACGCCGTCCGGGCCGCCGCCTCCAGGCTGCCGGTGATCCTCGCCACCGGGCGGATGTACCGCTCGGCACTGCCCTGGCCCGTCGAGCTCGGGGTCGTCCAGCCACTGGTGTGCTACCAGGGGGCGCTCGTCCGCGAGATGCCGCACCCCGATGGGCCCGGCGCCACCCTGTTCGAGGAGGGTCTCGACCCCGAGGTGGCCATGGCCGCGCTGCGCATCGCGCGCGCGCACGACTGGCACATCCAGGCGTACCAGGACGACGACCTGATCTGCGACGTGGACCGGCCCGAGGCTCACCTCTACGCGCGCATCGCCCAGGTGCCGATCTGCTTCGTCAACGATCTAGCCACAATTGTCATCAACGGCTCGACCAAGGTGGTGTGTGTCAGCGAGGATCCGGCCGTCGTCGACGAGTGCGTCGCCACCCTCCGCGCCAAGCTCGGCGAGCGCGCGCGGGTGACGCGCTCGCTCGAGCAGTTCGTCGAGGTGGTGAGCCCGCACATCAACAAGGCGCTGTCCATCGAGATGGTGTGCAGGCGGCTCGGGCTCTCGCTGGCCGACGCGGTGGCGGTGGGCGACGCACCCAACGACTGCGAGATGCTCGCCGGCGCAGGCTGCGCGGTGGCGGTGCGCGGCGCGCGCGACGAGGTGCTCGCCGCAGCGGACGCCACCTGCTCCGGACCGGAGGAGGGCGGCGTCGCCGACGTGCTCGCGCATTTCTCGCTGGCCGGCTGAGGCCGCCGCAGCGCGGCCCGATGCGATGATGCCGACAGCCATGGCCGTCCGCACCGACTCCCACGCCCTGCTGCGCCGCGCCGGGCTGCGCTCGACGCCGCAGCGGCAGACCGTGCTCGACCTCCTCGGTGACGGCGAGCATCGCCACCTCACCGCGGACGACATCTGGCGGGCCGCGTCGTCGCGGAACCCATCGTTCAACCGCTCGACCGCCTATCGCGTGCTCGACCAGCTCTGCGACGCCGGCATTGTCCAGCAGACGCGCTTCGGTGACAGCGCCCACTTCGAGATCGCGGGCGCCCCGGAGCGCCACTACCACCTGGTGTGCCGCAGCTGCGGCAGCATCGTGAACCTGCCCAGCGACGTGCTCGCCGACATCAGCGGCAGGCTCGGCCGCCAGCACGGCTTCACCATCCGCAGCGTCGACCTCACCATCGAGGGCGAGTGCCGCGCCTGCCGCCAGGCGGTCAGCCCGCCAGCGTGAACCCGTACGCCAACCACCCCTGGCGGAGGATCAGCCGCCGCCCCCACCCGGGCTGCGGCTCGGCATCGTCATCGTCTGTGGATCGAGCAGCGCGGTCAGCTCCTCCTCGCTGAGGTCGGTGCGCTCTCTGGCCACCTCGCGCACCGTCCGCCCCGAGGCGTACGCCTCCTTGGCGATGGCCGCGGCGGCGTCGTAGCCGAGGCGCGGCGTGAGGCCGGTGGATGTCATCAGGCCGCGCTCCACGCCCGCGGGACCGTTCGCGGTGGCGCGCAGCCCGTCGACGCACCGGGTGGCGAGGTTGTGCGCGCTGTTGGCCAGCAGCGAGATCGACTGGAGCAGGTTGTACGCCGCCACTGGCATCATCACGTTGAGCTCGAGGTACGAGCCGGCCGCGCCGGAGAACGCCACGGTGGCGTCGTTGCCGATCACTTGCGCGGCGACCATGGTCACCGACTCCACGATCACCGGGTTCACCTTGGCGGGCATGATCGATGAGCCCGGCTGCACCGCCGGGATCTCCAGCTCGGCGATGCCGGCGCGGGGACCGAAGCCCATGAGCCGGATGTCGCCGGCGATCTTGTACAGCGACACCGCCACCGCACGCAGCGCTCCGCTCGCCGCCACCACGTTGTCGAGCGTGGCCTGCGCCTGGAAGTGGTTGTCACTTTCAGTGAACGCCACACCGGTGGTCTTGGCAAGACGCGCGATCACGCGCTGCGCGAACTCGGGGTGGGTGCCCACCCCGGTGCCGACCGCGGTGCCGCCGAGCGCCAGCTCACGCAGCTCGGCGAGCGCGGCGGTCGCACGCGAGCGGCTGCGCTGCACCTGGCCGGCATAGCCGAGGAACTCCTGGCCCATCCGGATGGGCGTGGCGTCCTGGAGGTGGGTGCGGCCGGTCTTGATCACCGGCCAGAACTCCTCGGACTTGGCG
>CATPAP010000142.1 GCA_955651875.1 Candidatus Dormiibacterota bacterium | reverse complement strand
CCACCGTGTCGGTGTACGCCTCGCTGGTCCTGCTGTTCCCGCTTGCCGGGGCCGCCTTCAACGGGCTTGCCGGGCCGCGCCTGCCCCGCAGCGTCGTCAACCTCGCGGGCACCCTCAGCATCCTCGCGGCCTTCGTGGTCGCCTGCCTCATGCTCGGCCAGGTGGTGGGGTCCCCCGACGGCGCCAAGGCGGCGACGGTGCACCTCTGGCAGTGGCTCGATCTTGGCAGGGGCGGCCTCAGCATCGGCGTCGACGTGACCCTCGACCCGCTGAGCGCGCTGATGATCATGGTGATCACCGGCGTCGGTTTCCTCATCCACGTGTACTCGGTCGGATACATGGAGCACGACAGCGGCATCGCGCGGTTCTTCAGCTACATGAACTTTTTCATCTTCTCGATGCTGCTGCTCGTCGTGGCCGCCAACCTGGTGATCCTCATCATCGGCTGGGCGCTGGTTGCCTTGAGCAGCTACCTGCTCATCGGCTTCTGGTACGAGCGGCCCAGCGCCGTGATCGCCGCTCGCAAGGCATTCATCACCCAGGTGATCGGCGACGTCGCCCTGGTCATCGCCGCCTTCCTCATCGTCCTCCACGTCGGCACCCTGAGCATTCCGGGCGTCTTCGCCGCGGCGGCGTCGTTCCCGTCGAGTGGATTGCTGATCACCGGAATCTGCTCGCTGCTCGCCATCGGCGCCTTCGCCAAGAGCGCGCAGTTCCCGCTCCACACCTGGCTCCCCGATGCCATGGAGGGCCCGACCCCGGTGTCGGCCCTGATCCACGCAGCCACCATGGTCACCGCCGGGATATATCTGATCGCGCGCTTTCACCCGCTCTTCGACCGCGCCCCGGTGGCCCAGGGGATGGTGGCCTGCGTCGGCATCGGCACCGCGCTCATGGCCGGCGTGATCGCCCTCAGCCAGGTCGACATCAAGCGGGTCATCGCCTACTCCACGATGTCGCAGATCGGCCTGATGATCTTTGCGGTCGGCATCGGCGCGTACTCGGCGGCGATGTTCCATTTCGCCACCCACGGCATCTTCAAGGCGCTGCTCTTCATGGCTGCGGGCAATGTCATCCACGTGCTCCACGACGAGCAGGACATCCGCCTCATGGGCGGTCTCGCCGCCAAGATGCGGCGCACCGAGCTGTGCTTCCTGAGCGGCACCTTCGCGCTCGCCGGCATCCCGTTCTTCGCGGGATTCTTCAGCAAGGAGGGCCTGCTCGGCTTCGGGCTCACCAACGGCCCCGGCGCGGTCCCGTGGCTGCTGTACCTGGTCGGGCTCGGCATCAACGTGCTCACCGGCCTCTACGCGTTCCGGCTGTGGGCGACCGTGTTTCGCGGCGAGCCGCAGACTGCGCGGGTGTACGCCGTGCACGAGGCGCCGCCGATCATGCTCGGACCCGTCGCCATCCTCGCGGTGTTCAGTGCAGGCCTGGGCATCGTGCTCGGCATCTGGGCACTGCTCATCCACGACAACTTCCTCAACGGCGTTTTCGCCCGCTTCCTCTCACCGGTGTTCACTACGCATGTCTCGGGCCCGCTCGCCGTGGACCTCAGCATAGGTGCGGCGATCATCGCTGCCATCGCCGGCACGGTCGCGTCGCTCGCCGGCGCCGGCATGGCGGCGCGCCTGTGGCTGCAGCGCAATCCCGACCCGGACACCGTCCTTGCACGGCTGCCGCGCGCCCTTCCGCAGCTCGCGTACAACAAGTTCTACTTTGACGAGTTCTACGACGGGCTCTTGGTTCGTCCCACCCTGGCACTGGCCCGGACGATGCGGAAAGTCGTCGAGCCGCGCGTCATGGACGGCTGGATCACGGTGGTGGCCGACGCTTGCTCGGAGCTCGGGGCCTGGGCACGCGACTACCAGACGGGGCTCATCCGTGACTACGCATCCTACATGATCGCCGCCGCTGGTGTCTTCGTGGTGGCCATGATCGTGCTGGTGTCGCGATGAACGTCCCATGGCTGACCGTCACCCTGGTGGCACCGCTCGGGGCGGCGCTGCTGCTGCAGCTGATCCCGCGCACCGCGACCAGGCTGCTCAAGGGATTCACGGTGACGGCAACGCTGGCGACAGCCATCCTGGTATGGGTGCTCGTCGCAGGCATGAACGGCACCGCGATCTCACCTGGGCCGCTGGGTTTCCACTACGAGGAGGCCCACACCTGGATCCCGGCCATCGGCGCCGCGTACCACGTCGGCATCGACGGGATCTCCGCGTGGATCCTCGCGCTCAACGCAGGCGTCTTCCTGCTCGGCGCCGTGGTGGTCTCGAGCCGGAGCACCGAGCGCCTCAAGCTCTTCTGCGGGCTGCTCCTGCTCACCGAGACGATGACCACGGGCGTGCTGCTGAGCATCGATCTGCTGCTCTTCTACCTGTTCTGGGAGGGAATGCTGATTCCGCTCTACTTCATGCTCGCCAACTACGGCAACGAGAACCGGGGCCGGGCGACGCTGAAGTTCATCATCTACACGGTGGCGGGGAGCCTTCTGATGTTGGTGGCCATCATCGCCCTGCAGTTCGCGAGTGGGCGCGGCTCGTTCGACCTCACCGTCATCCTCGGCGGTCAGATGTCACGACAGCCATTGGTCATCCCGTGGCTCAACATCAGCACCTTCAGCCCTGAGCAGTGGGCGTTCCTCGGCTTCGCGGCGGCCTTCGCGATCAAGATGCCGATCGTTCCGTTCCACACCTGGCTGCCCGATCTCTATGAGTCAGCGCCGGTGCCGGTGCTGATGTTCTTCGCCGGGGTGGTCAGCAAGCTCGGCGCCTATGGCTTCCTCCGCTTCGGGCTCACGCTCTTTCCCGATGCCATCAACACCTTCAAGTGGCTCCTCGCGGCGCTCGCGGTGGTGAGCATCATCTACGGCGCGCTCATGGCGCTCACCAACACCGACCTCAAGCGCATCGTCGCCTACTCCAGCATCAGCCATCTCGGCTTCATCGCGCTCGGCATCTTCACGCTCAACGTCAACGGCGTGAACGGGGCCGTGATCCAGATCGTCAACCACGGCATCATCATCGCCGCGCTGTTCCTCATCGTCGGCATCGTCGAGGAGCGCACCGGCACGCGCGACATCCGCGAGCTCGCCGGGCTGGAGAAGCGGATGCCGTGGCTCTACGGTTTTTTCCTGGTGGTCACGCTCGCCGGCCTCGGCATGCCCGGGATGAACTCCTTCGTCGGTGAGTTCACCGTCATGCTCGGTGCTTTCCAGCTCAACCCGGCGTACGCACTCCTTGCCGGCGTCGGGGTCGTGCTCGCCTGCTGGTACATGCTCCGCCTGCACCAGGGCCTGATGCAGGATCCCCCCACGCCACGGACGGAGAACGTGCGTGACATCCGTCCGTGGCAGGGCCTGGTGCTGCTCCCGATGGCCGCACTGATGGTGCTGATCGGTGTGTTCCCGAGGCCTCTCGGCGACATCGCCAGCCCAAGCGTGCAGCAGTCGGTCGCCGTCGCCAATGGATCGCTTGAATCCGTCATCACCGGCATCCCCTCGGCCAGCGGAGGGGCGCCGTGACGCTGGCGGCTGCCCTGCCAACCCTGGTCACGCCGAGAGGCATCGACATCCTCGGCATCCTTCCCGAGGTCATCCTCGGCGGCGGTTTCGTTGCCCTGCTCCTGCTCGACCTGGTGACCGGACCGGCCCACCGCGGCCGCCTCGCCGGCTTCAGCCTCTTTGCCGTGGCAGCGTCGTTCGGGTCAACGGTGTGGGGCTGGTTCGACACCGCCACGCCACACACCGTGTACTTCGGATCGTTCGCGTACGACCGTTTCGGCCTGTTCGTCAACGCGATCATCCTGGTGAGCACCGCGCTGGTGCTGATGATCAGCCCGCAGTACCTCAACCGGCGCGGACTGCACTACGGCGAGTACTACTCGCTCATCCTCGCCGCGGCGACGGGGATGATGTTCCTCGCCGGGGCGAGCAGCCTGATGGTCATCTTCCTCGCCATCGAGCTGCTCTCGATCGCGCTCTACATCCTCAGCGGCTTCAACCGGTCCGAGCCGCGCTCGCAGGAGGCGGCGCTCAAGTACCTGCTCCTTGGCGGCTTCGCGTCGGGCTTCCTTCTCTTTGGCATGGCGCTGATCTACGGCGAGACGGGGCACACCCAGCTGGTGCAGATCGCCTCGGCGCTGCAGAGTGCGGGCACCAGCATTGATCCGCTGCTGATGGCGGGCATCGCGCTCCTCTTCGTGGGCCTCGCCTTCAAGATCAGCGCCGCGCCGTTCCACACGTGGACGCCCGACGTGTACCAGGGCGCGCCGACGTCGGTGACGACGTTCATGAGCGTCACCACCAAGGTCGCTGCCTTCGCAGCGCTGATCCGCGTGTTCACCTACACCCTGGGCGAGACCAATGTGTACGACCGCTGGAAGATCATGGTGTACTTCGTGGCCATCGCCTCGATGGTGATCGGCAACGTCGCCGCCCTGCGCCAGACCAGCCTCAAGCGGATGCTCGGCTACTCGGGCATCGCGCAGGGCGGCTACATCCTCATCGGCGTGGTCGTGCTCAACCCGCTCGGCACCGTCGCAGCGCTGTACTACCTCGCGGCGTATGCGGTCACCAACATCGGCGCCTTCGCGGTGATCACCATCATGGCAGGGCGTGGCGAGGACATGGACAGCTACGACAGCCTGCGCGGCCTGGCATTCCGGCGCCCGTACGTGGCTGCGGCGATGGGCCTCTTCCTGCTGTCACTGGGCGGATTTCCACCGACCGCGGGCTTCTTCGGCAAGTTCTTCGTGTTCGCCGCCGCCATCCACGCCAACCAGGTGCCGCTGGCCCTGTGGGGCATCGCGACGAGCGCAGTCTCCGTGTTCTATTACCTGCGCGTCGCGCTGCTCATGTACACGCGTCCTGCGGTGGACCAGCCCTCGTACGACTGGTCGCGCACCTCCCTTGCCGGCGGTGCGGTGCTGCTGTTCACCGGCGCGGGAACCCTGATCCTGGGCATCTTCGTCACGCTGATCTACACCGTCGCATCGGCCGCCCAGCACGGCGTGTTGCCGTCGGGCCTGCTCTGACGTGGAGGAGACTCTGCGCCGACAGCTTGCCGCGACCGTCGGCGCCGGTGGTGTGGGGGCCGACAACGTGGTGCGTCCTGGCAGCGTCACCCAGCTCCGCGAGGTTCTCGCCAGCTGCCTCGCTGCGTCGATCACGGTTGCACCCGCCGGCTCCGCGCAGGCTTCCGGTGCCGACGTGGTCGTCGACGCGGGCCGGCTCGACGCTGTCCGCCTCGACCCGACCGCTCTCCTCCTCCACGCGGGCGGGGCGGCGTCGTGGACGGCGATCCGCGAGGCCGCCGCTGCCCGACGCTTCGCGGTGAGCGGGCTGCCGAGTGTGCGCAGCGACACGGCGGGACAGTCGGTGGCGCTCGGCGAGATCTCGCATCGCACCCTGGTGGGGATCGACCTGCTCACGCCGCGAGGAGAGTTGATCTCCGCGGGCGGCCGCACCCTCAAGGACGTGGTCGGGTACGACCTGCCCGGGCTCGCCCTCGGCGGCGGCGACCGCCTCGGCGCCATCCTCGCCGTGACCCTCCGACTCGAGCCCGCCGTTGCGCGCACCCCGGCGGAGCTGGGTCCCGGTCCGTGGCGAGGAGACGCCGGGATCGACGTGGCGGCAGCCTTCGCGGGCTGACCGGATCGGTCAGGCGACGTCGCCCGCTTCGGACTGAGGACTCGACTCGGGTATGACGGGGGGCGGCCGGTAGACCGTGCGCGTGAGCGTGCCGTAGACGTATTCGAGCTCGAGCATGCCGCCCTTGCGGCACCGGAGGCGGTGCAGCGCCCAGGCGTGACGGCCGGCGCCGCGCACCCAGAATGCCTGGATGGGGTCGCCGTGGCTGACGCAGATCCCACCCTCGTCCAGGCTGGTCTCGAGGATCCGCCGGATCGGTCGCTCCACGCGCGCAGCCATCTCACCGACGCTCTCGTCGTTGGAGAGCAGGCCGGGCCAGACCATGTGGACCATCCACAGGGGGCGCTTCCACGGCACCTCCCGCGGCCGGACGCCCTCCAGATAGTGGCCGAAGCGGGCCTCGGTGAGGTCGTCCGTGGTGGTGACCACCGATCCCGTGATGTGGCTGGCGATGATCTCGGCGGTCTCCTGCGCGCGCAGCAGCGGGCTGGCGTAGATTTGTCGAGCGGACGTCTGAGCGAGCCGCCGGCCGAGGGCGTGCGCCTGGGCCGCACCAGTGTCGCTGAGCGGGAAGTCGGGCAGGTGACCGTAGAGCACGCCCTGCGGGTTGCGGACGTCGCAGTGGCGGACGAGGTAGACGCGGGTGGACACCGGCACAGACACGCCGCGATGCTACGGGATCGACCTGCCCGCGCCGCTACGCTTGCTCGGTGAGCGCCCGACCGCCGCGCCAATGGGACGGCGCGTCGTATGACCGCGTGGCCGATCCGCAGGCGCGCTGGGGCGCTGCGGTGCTCGAGCGGCTCGAACTGCGCGGCGACGAGACCGTGCTGGACTGCGGCTGCGGCAGCGGGCGGGTCAGCGAGCAGCTGCTGACGCGGCTGCCGAATGGGCGCGTGATCGCGCTCGACGACTCCCGCAGCATGCTGGACGAGGCGCGCCGCCGGCTGGCGTGGGCAGCGGATCGCGTCAGCTTCGTCGAGGCTGACGCCCTGGCGCTGACGCCGGCGACCTTGGGTGGCGCGGCGCCGGTGGATGCGGTGTTCTCCAGCGCGACATTCCACCTCATTGCGCATCACCCGCGGCTGTTCGCGAACCTCGCCGGCGTGCTGAGCGCCGGTGGCCAACTGGCTGCGCAGTGCGGCGCTGAGGGAAACATCACCAGGCTGCTCGCCATCGCTCGTCGGTTCGGGGTAAAGAGCATCGGCACCCGCGAGTACGCCACGGCGGAGGTCACGCGGGCGCGTCTCGAGGAGGCAGGGTTCGTGGACGTGCGCGTCTGGACCAACGAGGAACCGACGCGCTTCGACGGCGATGAGCGGCTCATGGACTTCCTCGAAGCCGTCTGCTTCCGTGAGGCGATTGCCGCCATGACGGAGGACGAAGGGCGGCAGCTTGTGCGCAGCGTCGCCGGCGCGATGCCCGATCCGGTGATCGACTACGTGCGCCTCAACATCGTCGCGCGCCGTGGCGCTTGACGAATGACGGGGCCATCGCTGATGGCTTACCGTGGCCCGACGTGAGCACAGCCGCATGACCGCGCCCTCGCGTTCGCTGTGGCGCCACGGGGACTTCCTGAGGCTGTGGGCGGGGCAGTCGATCAGCGAGCTGGGCTCCGAGGTGACGCTGCTCGCGCTGCCGCTCGTCGCGGTGCTGACGCTTCACGCCGGCGCGTTGCAGGTCGGAGTCCTCACGGCGGTGGGCTTCGCGCCCTTCCTCATCGTGGGCCTCCCGGCGGGCGTGTGGGTCGATCGCCTCGGCACTCGCCGGCCGATCCTTGTCATCGCCGACGTCGGCCGCATCCTCGCCATCGGCTCCATCCCCGTCGCCGCGGCAGCGGGCCACATCACCTTCGCGCAGCTCTACATCGTCGCGTTCGTCACTGGTGTGCTCACGGTGTTCTTCGACGTGGCGCACCAGTCGTACCTGCCCGCGCTCGTCGCCCGCGACCAGCTCGTCGACGGGAACGCGAAGCTGGAACTCACGCGCTCGGGTGCCCAGCTGGCCGGTCCTGCGCTCGGCGGCGGCCTCGTCGGTGTCCTCGGTGCCCCGATCGCGATGACCGCGGACGCCGCGAGCTATGTGGCGTCGGTGCTCTCGCTGCTCACCATTCGAGGTCGCGAACCGCGCACTCATCGTGCGGCAGAACGGACATCCATGCGGGCGGACATCACCGCCGGGCTGCGGTACGTGCTCGGTCATCGGCTGCTGCGTCCGATTGCCGCGTGCACAGCAACATGGAACCTCTTCGGAAATATCTACTTCGCACTGCTCATCCTCTTCTGCGTGCGAGACCTGCACATGAGCGCTGTCTCGATCGGTGTGGCCTTCAGCATCGGTTCGGTGGGTGCGCCTCTCGGCGCGCTCCTCGCCGGGCGGATCAGCCGCCGCCTCGGCGTGGGCCACACCATCGTCTTCAGCGCTGCGCTCGGATGCTCGGGACTCCTGGTTGCGTTGGCGCCCGCCGCGAACCCGGTGCCGTTCCTCGTGGCTGCCTCGTTCATCGGCGGCGTCGGCGTCATCTACAACATCACCCAGGTGTCGCTGCGTCAGGCGATCTGCCCGCCCGCGTTCCAGGGCCGGATGAACGCGACGATGCGCTTCATCGTGTGGGGCACGATCCCGATCGGGAATCTCGTCGGTGGAGCGCTCGGCTCCAGCCTGGGACTGCGCCCCACCATGATCATCGGCGCGGCCGGCACCCTGCTGTCGGTGCTGCCCGTTGCGTTCTCACCCGTGCGCTCGCTGCGCACCATCGAGGAGGCCATCCCGGCGGAACTGCGCGATGCCGCCTCGGAGAACGAGCCGCATCCCTCCGCGTCAGCGCTCGACGTGTCGCTCCCCGGGATGATCGCGCCGCCGGAAGCCCTCGCGCCGGCGGAGCCGGGTGAGTGTTAGGCACGTGCGGAACGCGTTGGCGCCCTCGGTAGGAATCGAACCTACGACCAACCGCTTAGAAGCGCGGCTGCTCCATTAGACGCACTCCATCGGGCGGAGACTGATCTCATTTGCACCATCCGCCTCGCGAACCAACCTCGGTGGACACGCCGCCTCCGGGGGTTCAAACGGCTTCCATCCGGCCCTCGTGACCGCGAATCGCGATGACGAGGCGGGTGCCGATGCCGATGTCGGCGACGCAGAGCACCGAGCAACCAGCCCGAGCGGCGCGGGGTCCGGGTGTAACCCGAGCGCGTATCAATCTCTGACGGCGCGACCTGTCGCGCCGGCGCAGAAAGGGGTTTAGCGGAGGTGGTCATGGGCAAGCAACGTCGCCGTCGGATCCTGTTCGTTGCCGGGGGCATGCTGCTCTTGGCCACAGCTGCCGGCTCACACCCGGTCGGCGCAAGCGCAGGGAGCAGCGCACCGACTGGGGGGTTCAACCAACCGGGCAACCTCCTGGTGTCCGATCAGTTCAACAACCGCGCTGTCGAGATCGATCCGGTAACACGGAAGATCGTCTGGAGCTTCGGCTCCGGTAACCCCAGGCTCTGCAACCCCGGACCCGGAGCGATCATCGGGCTCAACGACGCGGAGAGGCTCTCGGGCGGGCTGACCCTGATGCCCGGCACCGGGATTCCGTTGGGCGGGTCACCAGTCGCGCCGAAATTCAGCTGCGTCGACAACCGAGTCATCGTGGTGGACAGCGAAGGTGAGATCGTCTGGCAATACGGCAAGGCGCGCGTGACGGGTTCCGGGCCCAATCAGCTGAACGTTCCCGTCTTCGCCATTCAGCTGCCCAATCGCAACATCCTGATCGTCGACCAGGGCAACAATCGGGTGATCGAAGTCGGCCGCTTCACCAGGACGGTCGTATGGTCGTATGGACCTGCGTCTGGCCCCGGCGCGCTCAACAATCCGAACAGTGCCGAGTTGCTGCCCGACGGCCACATCCTGATCGCCGACGAGAACAACAACCGCGTGATCGAAATCACTCGGAGCGGGCGCATCGTGTGGCAGTACGGCAGCGGCCGTCCCTCGGTCACCGTGCCCTTGCATTTCGCGGCCTTCGCCAGCCGCCTGCCCAACGGGGACACCCTGATCACCGACTCGGGCCACAGCCGAATCGTGGAGGTGACGGAGGACAAGCACATCAACTTCCGGTACTTCACCAACCAGGCACCCAGAAGCAACTCGGCGCCCTCGCCCACCAACGCAGTGCGTCTTGCCGATGGCGACATCGCCATCGCTGATCAGTTCAACCACCGAGCCATCATCATCGGAGGCGACAAGCAGTTGGAGTTCCAGTACGGCAAGACCAACGTCCCGGGGATTGCTCGGGGCCTGCTGGATGGTCCGTACACAGCGTTCGTCCTGGGTGATTACACCGGCCAGACCCCGCCGCCCGCGGAGTTCTAACCCGACAAGGTGACGTGCGCGGGTGCCGGTCGAGCGCGAAGACCGGCGCCCGCCTCCACTCCCTCTCAGCGCGGTTCAGGACCGTCGACGCTGGTGGTGCCGCGCGTACCAGTTCAGTCGAGTCGCGGTCGACGACGACGGCCAGCTTGTCGCCTACGGACAGAGCCTCGGGAGCGGGGTACTACAATCCGCATGAGAGGCGGCTCCTGCCGGACGTTGTCCTGCAATGGGGCACCTGCGAGGACTGCGGGCCAGCACCTGCCGGCGGAGGCCACCACATGCACGACCGCAGCGACGGTCACCCTCTGCTGGCAGT
>CATPAP010000141.1 GCA_955651875.1 Candidatus Dormiibacterota bacterium | reverse complement strand
GGCACCTGCTGACCCACACCGCCGGCTTGACCTACGGCTTCCACCACGCCACGCCCGTCGATGCCATGTACCGCGCCGCCGGATACGAGTGGGGCAGCCCCGAGGGCCTCGACCTCGAGGCCGCTCCGCGCGGGGTGCCCATCGACGTCGGCGCTCGGGTCGGCATCAGCCGTGCCACGGACTTCCCGCTTCGCTTCCTCTGGGCCGGCCATCCGGCGCGCACGGGCGCGCGACGTCCAGGCACAAAGAAAGGGACCGGCTCTGCGGCCGGTCCCTGAAAGTTGTGCCGATGCAATCGGCCGCCCGGCGGATCAGCCGGGCTGAAGTTGGGGGCACCCTTGGGGTGCCGGCTGGCCGGCCCGAACCCATCGCATTGGGCGCCGTCCTCGCACTCTTGCCAACCGATCACCGGAGCCCTGACGGCAGGCGCCGTGGGTCTCGACGGTGGCGCACCGGACGGTCGCTTGGTGCGACCCGAGATCCGGGCCCTACCTCTCGGCTCGAGTGTGCCGGAGTAGCTGGAAGACCGTTCGCATCGTGAAGTATTCCTCCGTATGCAGTCGGTTCCTTAGGATCAGGATAGTCCTCCTGTACCGGTAGTCAAGGCCCATCGGCGATCCGTTTCCGCCGCATGGAAGGCCTGACGCGAGTTCACGTCCGGGACACCGCCGTCACTCATAGACTGTTCCACGCGGCCGGAATACAATGGCAAACGCCTGTTCGGCTAGGGAGGGTTCATGTCCGGTCACAGCAAGTGGGCGGGGATCAAGCACAAGAAGGCGATCGTCGACGCCAAGCGCGGCCAGGTCTTCACCAAGGTGGCGCGTGAGCTGTCGGTGGCGGCTCGCGAGGGCGGCTCCGACCCGTCGTCGAACTTCCGCCTGCGCCTCGCCATGCAGAAGGCGCGCGAGGTGAACATGCCCGCGGACAACATCGACCGCGCCATCCAGCGGGGCGCCGGCGGCAAGGAGGGGAGCCAGCTCGAGGAGATCCGCTACGAGGGCTACGGCCCGCACGGAGTGGCGATCCTTGTCGACGTCCTCTCCGACAACCGCAACCGCACCGTCGCGGCTGTACGCAACCTGTTCACCCGCTCCGGCGGTTCGCTCGGCGAGACCAACAGCGTCGGCTGGATGTTCACGCAGCAAGGTGTGCTCCAAATCCCGGCCGGCGACCGCGACCCCGAGGAGCTCGCGCTCGAGCTGCTCGAGGCCGTCGACGTGGGCGCCGTCGGTGACGTCAGCGTCGACGGCGACTCCGTGGTGGTGACCGTCAGCCCAGCGGACTTCGAGAAGGTACGGACGGCGATCGAGGCCGCCGGCCACACCGTGGAGTCGGGGGAGGTGACCATGAACCCGAGCACGTCGGTGGCACTCGACGCCAAGCAGGCGGCCGCGGTGCTGCGCCTCCTCGATGCGCTCGAGGAGGACGACGATGTACAGCAGGTGTACGCCAACGCCGAGATTCCCGACACCGTCCTCGAGTCGGTCGGCTGACCTGGTGAGGGTCCTGGGCGTCGATCCGGGACTTGGCCGCACCGGCGTCGCCGTTGTCGACGGTGGTCCGGGCGCGCTGCGGTTGGTTCACAGCGGGTGCCTCAGCACTCCCGCTGGGATCGACGACGCCGAGCGTCTCTTCCTGCTCTCCGGGATGATCGTCGCCGTCCTCGATGAGCACCGCCCCGCCTTCGCCGCCATCGAGCGGCTCTTCTTCTCGACCAATCGCAGCACCGCGATGCGGGTGAGCGAGGCCCGCGGGGTGCTGCTCTGCGCGCTCGCCGGTGCCGGCGTCCCCGTCGCCGAGTACACACCCAACGAGGTGAAGGAGGCCGTCGCGGGCTACGGCGCGGCGCGCAAGCCGCAGGTGCTGCGCATGACCATGCAGCTGCTCTCCATCGACTCCATCGACGGGCCCGACGACGTCGCCGACGCCTGCGCGATCGCCGTCTGCCATCACCACCGCGCCGCGCTGACGGTGCGGCTGCGTGGTCGAGGCGTGACCCCGGCGGTCACCCCGCTCGACCGCGCCGTCTCGGCCGCCCGTGCCAGCCAGGGTGTGGTGGCGGGATGATCGCGCTGCTGCGCGGCACCGTCGCCGCCGTCGAGGACGATCTGGTCACCCTTGACGTCAACGGTGTGGGCTACGCGGTCCAGTGCCACCTCCGCACCGCCGTCGCGCTGCACGGCGTCACCGGGCAGATCACCGTCCATGTGCACACGTCGGTGAGCGCCGACGCCATCCGCCTGTACGGCTTCACCAGCGTCGAGGAGCTGCGTCTGTTCCGCCTGCTCATCGCCGTCGAGCGTATCGGTCCCAAGGCCGCGCTTGGCATCCTGGGACGCGCCGACCTCGCCACCATGGTCCGCGCGCTGCGCAGCGGTGACGCCGCCATGGTCGCGACCGTCCCGGGCATCGGCGCCAAGACCGCAGAGCGGGTGGTGCTGGAGCTGCGCGACAAGCTCGACGGGCTCGCGCTTCCCGGCGACACCGCCACGCCCATCGAGGCGGCCGCCGAGCGGGCGATCCGCGCCGCCGTGGAAGGGCTCGCCACCATGGGCTTTCGCGAGAATGCCGCGCGCGACGCCGTCAAGTCGGCGGTCGGCGCCGGCACCGAGCCGCTCGACGTCGCCGCGCTCGTCGCCGCGGCGCTGCGCCGCCTCGACATGGTGGCGGCCGGCTGATGGACGAGCCCCGCGTCGTCACCCCGCTCGAGGTGGAGGAGGAGCACGCTGCCGAGATCGCGCTCCGCCCCCAGCGGCTCGATGACTTTGTCGGGCAGGCGGGCATCCACGAGCAGGTCCGCGTGCTTGTCGAGGCCGCCCGCGGACGAGGCGAGCCCATCGACCACATCCTTCTGTACGGACCGCCCGGGCTCGGGAAGACCACCCTCGCGCAGATCATCGCCCCCGAGATGGGTGTGCAGGCACGGCTCACCTCCGGGCCCGCGCTCGAGCACCAGGGCATGCTCGCCTCGATCCTCACCTCGCTGAACGACCGCGACGTCTTCTTCATCGACGAGGTTCATCGCCTCAACCACGCGGTCGAGGAAGCGCTGTACCCGGCCATGGAGGACCTCGCGTTCGACTTCGTCGCCGGGCGCGGCGCCGGAGCACAGACCCTGCGATTGAGCCTCAACCGCTTCACGGTGATCGCCGCCACCACCCGCGCCGGTGCGCTCGGCGGCCCGCTTCGCGACCGGTTTGGGGTCACCTTTCGCATCGACTACTACGACGTCGGCGAGCTCACCGACATCATCCGGCGCAGCGCGCGCCTGATGAAGATCGCCATCGACGACGAGGGTGCGGCGCTGCTCGCATCGCGCTCGCGCGGCACGCCGCGCGTTGCCAACCGGCTGCTGCGCCGCGCCCGCGACTACGCCCAGGTGCGCGCCGCCGGCCACATCGATGTCGCAGCCGCGACGGCCGCGCTCGACATGCTCGGCATCGACGCCGCTGGCCTCGACGAGATGGACCGCCGTGTGCTCGCCGCGCTGTGCGGACCGCTGCGTGGCCACCCCGTCGGTGCGCAGACCATCGCGGTCAGCGTGCAGGAGGAGCCCGAGACCATCGAGGACGTCGTCGAGCCCTACCTCATCAGGCTCGGGATGCTCGCCCGCACGCCGCGTGGGCGCGTCCCGACGGCGCGCGCGTACGACCATCTCGGTTTGCCAGTCCCGGCAGGGACCGTCGGAGCGGGCGACACCCAGCCCTCGCTCTTCGCATAGTCACCGCCATGGCGATGGTCCCCGCGCAGATCCGCGGCCGCGCGCCGGCATGGAGCCTCGAACAGTTCGAGTACGCGCTCCCACCCGAGCGCATCGCGCAGGCGCCGCTCAAGCAGCGCGACTCGTCGCGGCTGCTTCACCTGGGGCTGGACAGCACCCTCGCCGACCATGCCTTCACCGACCTCCCCGGCCTGCTCCGTCCCGGTGACCTTCTCGTCGCCAACGACACGCGGGTTCGGGCGGCGCGCCTAAACGGGCGCAGGGACGACGGCGGTCCCGCCGAGGTGCTCCTCCTCGAACGGCTCGACGGCGACCGCTACACGGCTCTGGTGCGCCCCGGGCGGCGCCTGCACGAGGGTGCGCGCATCACCGCTACTGCCGGGCTGCACCTGAGCGTCGAAGGTTCGGCCGCCGGGCATGCCGGCGCGCGGATCGTCAGGCTGTCGACCGCCGGCGACATCGAGCGCGCCATCGCCACCGCCGGCGAGGCACCGCTGCCGCCGTACATCCATGTTCGGCTCGCCGACCCTGAGCGGTACCAGACGGTCTACGCTGCCGGCCAGGCGACCTCGGCGGCGGCCCCGACCGCGGGGCTGCACTTCACGCCAGCGGTCCACGACGCGCTCGCCGCGCACGGCATCGGATGGACCACGCTGCAGCTCGACGTCGGCCTCGGCACCTTCGCACCCATCACCGCGGCAGACGTGCGCAGCCATCGGATGCACGCCGAGCGCTGCACCCTGCCCACCGCGACGGTCGACCGCATCGAGGAGGCGCACAGCCAGGGTGGCCGGGTGGTCGCCGTCGGCACCACCGTGGTGCGCACCCTCGAGTCGCACGTGGATGCGAGTGGGCGGCTGCGCCCCGGCACCCAGTCCACGGAGCTGTTCATCACCGCGGGTCATCGCTTCGCGATCGTCGACGGGCTGCTCACCAACTTCCACCAGCCGCGCTCCTCGCTGCTCGTCCTGCTCGCCTCGTTCATCGGGGCTGAGGGCTGGCGACGGGCCTACGCCCACGCGCTCGCCGGCGGCTACCGATTCCTCAGCTTCGGTGACTGCATGCTCTGCTGGCGACAGGGCTCCGCGGCATGAGCGCGCTGACCGTCGACGGACGCGACGGCGCGGCGCGCACCGGCCGGCTGCGCACCGCCCACGGTGAGGTGCGCACCCCGGCGTTCATGCCGGTGGGCACACACGCCACGGTGAAGTCGCTCGACCCCGACGAGGTGCGCGCGTGTGGCGCGGACATCGTGCTCTGCAACGCGTACCACCTCGCGCTGCGCCCCGGTGTCGACCTCATCGAGCGCGCCGGCGGCCTGCACTCGTTCATGGGCTGGCAGGGGCCCATCCTGACCGACAGCGGCGGTTTCCAGCTGGTCAGCCTCAGCCGCGTGACCGCCGTCGACGAGGACGCTGCCACCTTCGTCTCGCCGTACGACGGCACCCGCCTGCGCGTCTCGCCCGAGGATGCGGTGGGCCTCCAGGCGCGGCTGGGCGGCGACATCGTCATGTGCCTCGACCAGCCTGTGGCATGGGGCAGCGACGCGACCACGGCCCTCGCCGCCACCGCGCGCACCCATCGCTGGGCGGCGCGCTGCCGGGAGGTCCATCCCGGCGGCGACCGACTCCTCTTCGGCATCTGCCAGGGTGGCTTCGATGCGTCGGCGCGGGCGGCGTCTGCGCGGAAGATCGCGAGCCTCGATTTCGACGGCATCGCCGTGGGCGGCCTGTCCGTGGGCGAGCCGGTCGACCTCATGGAGGCGATGACTGCGACGTCCGTCGCCGAGCTGCCCGACGACCGGCCGCGGTACTTCATGGGTCTCGGCACCGACAACGAGCTGCTCGCCATGGTCGCCCTTGGGATCGACATGTTCGACTGTGTCGCGCCCACCCGGCTGGCGCGCACCGGCGCCGCCATGACGCCGGACGGCCGTCTGGTGCTGCGCCGTGCCGCATTCCGCGACGACCTGCGCCCTCTTGTCGAGGGTTGTCCGTGCCCGGCGTGCCGGCGCTTCTCGCGCGCCTACCTCCGCCACCTCTTCGCGGCCGGCGAGATCCTCGGCCACCGCTTGCTCAGCCTGCACAACGTCGCCCATCTCAGCGCGCTCATGGCCGGGGCCCGCAACGCCATCGGCCGCGGCGGCTTCGAGTCGTTCCGGGCCACGACGGAGGCGCGGCTGCGCGGTGCGGATGCGAGCGGATCCGAGCTCGACGATTCAGTTTCGCCACCGTACGCATCGCCCCCGGCCGGATCTGCGCAGATCCCGGGTACACTCGGCCGTCGTGGCTGATTTCTTCCTTCGCGTCACCCGTGTGCGCCTCGTCATCGTCGTTCTCATCGTGCTCGGCGCGCTGTTCATCGACGGCTACAGCCTCTTCTACCGGTACGTCGTCGTGCACCAACCGCTGGGCACCAAGCTGACGAGCGTGCCCACCATCGCCGGCCATCCGATCACCATCGTCAGGGGGCTCGACCTCCAGGGTGGCACCGAGCTGGTCGTGGAGGTGTGTCACGGGCTCAACGATCCGCCTGCGGTGGACTGCCGCAACGGCCCCAAGGGACAGAGCGTCAGCGACGCCCGTGACAAGACCATTCCCCTGCTGCAGGGCCGTGTCAATGGGCTCGGCGTGTCCGAGGCCGCTGTGGCCCCGCAGGGAGCCGACCAGATCCTCATCCAGCTACCAGGCGTGGGCCTCGACCAGGCGCGAGCCACGGTCGGCACGACCGCCAAGCTGCACTTCGCGACAGCGGTGCCGCGCGCCCCCAACCCGAACGACCCGCAGTTCCTCACGGACCAGGAGAACCTCTTCGACGTCAAGCAGTTCGCCAACAGCCAGTTCTACCAGTCGGGCTACCACTGGAAGATCGACGACGCGCTGGACGCCAGTGACGTCCAGGCGGCAGACGTCGGCACCGATCAGTCAGGGCAGATCGCCGTCAACATCACCTTCAACGAGGCCGGCGCGACCGAGTGGAACAAGGTGACCACGACCGCGTTCAACGCCGGTGCGTCGTCACCGCTGAACCGAGTGGCGATCTTCCTCGACAACGAGGTGATCACAGCCCCGAATGTCCAGGGGGCGTCGAGCAACAAGACACAGATCACCGGCAACTTCACGAGCGCGCAGGCGCAGGCTCTGGCCAGTGAGATCTCCGCCGGCGCGCTGCCCGCCGAGATCGCCACGGTTCAGAGCAACGAGGTGAGTGCAACGCTGGGACAGCAGACGGTGCAGCGCAGCGTCATCGCCGGAGCCGTGGGTCTGCTGATCATCGTCCTCTTCATGATCGGGTACTACCGTTTCCCGGGATTCCTGGCGTTCGTCGCACTGCTTGCCTACGGTGCCATCGTGCTGGCCTTGTACAAGCTCATCCCGGTCACGGTGACACTGGCGGGCCTCGCGGGGTTCGTCCTCAGCGTGGGTATGGCCGTCGACGCCAATGTACTCATCTTCGAACGAACCCGCGATGAATTACGCCACGGACGCAGCGTCGGACCGGCGGTCGACACCGGTTTCAAGCGGGCGTTCCCCGCCATCCGCGACAGCAACGTGTCGACCATCATCGCCTGCGTCGTGCTCGCGCTGCTGGGCACGAGCGTCGTCCGCGGATTCGCCATCACGCTCGGTGTCGGGGTCGCGGTCAGCTTCTTCAGCGCAGTGACGGTCACGCGCGCGCTGCTCGCCGGGGCGCTGCGCTACCGGTTGGGTCGAAATCCCACGCTGTACACCGAGATTCACGAGGAGTACGAAGAGCAGCCGCCCGGCGGCCGCTTCGACATCGTCCGTTCACGCAACCTGTACTTCGCGGGTTCGCTGGCGATCATCATCCCCGGGATCCTGGCGATCCTGTTCTGGGGGTTCCGGCTCGGTCTCGACTTCCGCGGAGGCTACAAGATCGACGTCGGCCTGGTGCATCCGACCACACAGGCGCAGGTCGCGAACACCGTGAAGTCGGCCATCGGCAACCTCGAGCCTCAGGTGCAGGGCCAGTCGGGCAACCGCTACGAGATCAGCTTCCTGCCGGGTACGGCTTCGGGCGGCAGGGACCCGGTGCAGGCGGTGCAAACGGCGCTCAACAACGCCTACGGCATCCCCACCGACGCCCGCACGCACAATCCCGACATCCAGGAACAATTCATCGGGCCGAGCGTCGCGTCGGGCTTGGTGCAGAGCGCGGTCATCCTCATCCTCGTGGCCTCGGCCCTGATCGCCGTCTACCTGGCCCTCGCGTTCCGGCGCCAGCGCGCCATCTCCGCGTGGCGATTCTCCGCCTGTGCCTTCTTCAAGCTGCTCCACGACGTCTTCGTGCTGGCCGGGATCTGGGCGATCCTCGGCCACTTCACCCCCCTCGGTGAGGTGGACACGCTGTTCGTCACCGCGATCCTGACGTCGGTCGCGTTCTCCATCCACGACACCATCGTCGTGTTCGACCGCGTCCGCGAGAACCTGCGCTACGGGCCGCGGCTCACCTTCGACCAGGTCATCAACCTCTCGACCGTGCAGACCATGACGCGCTCGCTGAACACGTCCCTGACGGTCGTCTTCGTCCTCCTCGCACTGGTGCTCTTCGGCGGCTCCACGATCACCGGCTTCGTGCTCGCGCTGCTCATCGGCATCGTGACCGGCACGTACAGCTCGATCTTCAACGCCAGCACGCTGCTCGTCGCGTGGCAGAAGGCCTCGGCGATGCGCGCCGGCGAACCGCCGCCGGGATCGCAGCGGAGGGTGGCTCGCGCGGCGTGACGCACCTGCCTGAACACATGAATACGGTCTCGACGGATCACCTGACCGAGCTCGTCCAGCCCTCGCTGCGCCACCTCGGACTCGACCTCGTCGACCTGCAGTGGCGGCCGGGTCGCACCAGCCTCCTGCGCCTGGTCATCGACTCCGGCGCAGGGGTGACGCTCGACGACTGTGAGCGCGTCTCCCACGCCGTCGGCGCCGTCCTCGACGCCTACGACCCCATCGCCGGGCGCTATGCGCTGGAGGTGTCGTCACCCGGCGCGGAGCGGCCCGTGCGCACCGAGGCGGAATGGCGCGCGGCGGTCGGCCGCCGCGTCAACGTGCGCGTCCGCTCGGGGGACGCGGAGCTCATCGTCGAGGGCCGCCTGCTCCACCTCGACGATGCCGGGGTGGAGATCGAGGCGCGCGATCGCAACCGCCGCCGCCGCACCACCGTCGCCCGGGGCGACGTCATCGCGGCGCGCATCGTCGTGGACATCTGAGCCCATGCGCGAGCCCCCGCCAACCCCACTCGACGGCGCCATCGCCACCCTGCGCGAGACGACCGAGCTGAGCGACGAACGGCTCGCCGCCCTCTTCGAGTCCGCGTTCGAGGAGACCTACCGCCGCGTCGTCGGCGACGAGGGCAGCGTGCGCGCCCGCGTCGACCTCTTCACGGGCAGCTGGGGCATGTATCGCATCGACCGCGACGGCATGGAGACGCGCGTCGCTGTCGAGGTGCCCGACTTCCCGCGCCAGGCGGCCCAGGCCGCCCGTGCCGCGGTGGCGGCGGCGCTACTGGAGGCCGGCAAGGACCGCGTGCTCCGCGAGGCGTCGCTCCATCGTGGCGAGCTGATCGACGCGATCGTCGACACGCGCGCCGGCGGGGTCTGGTACCTGCGGACCGGAGAGATGCGCGTGCTGCTCCCGCCCGAGGAGCAGATCTCCAGTGAGGAGCTCGAGCCCGGGCGCCATCTCAAGGTCATGGTCCTGGAGGGCCTGCGGCGCAGCCACGACGCGGTGGTGGTCGTCTCGCGGTCCCATCCCCAGCTGCTCCGGCTTCTCCTCGAGCAGGAGGTGCCCGAGGTGGCCAACGGGCAGGTGCTGGTGCGGGGCATCGTGCGCGAGGCCGGACGGCGCAGCAAGGTGGCCGTCCAGGCCGCCGACCCGGCCGTCGACGCCCGCGGCGCCTGCATCGGCCCGCGGGGCATCCGTCACCAGG
>CATPAP010000140.1 GCA_955651875.1 Candidatus Dormiibacterota bacterium | reverse complement strand
CTGGCGACATCGCGTCCCGAGCTGCGCGAGCGCAACCCGACATTCGCGGCAACGACAGACGATGCCTCGAGCATCGCGCTGCCACCGCTGGACCGGGGCCAGGGTGAGCGGCTGTTGGACAGCCTGCTGGCCGGCGCCCCCCTGTCTGACGCTGTGCGTGACGACCTGCTCGCGCGAGCAGAGGGCAATCCGCTCTACCTCGAGCAGCTGAGCCTGCACCTCCGCACAGGGGGGTCGACGATCCTTCCGGACACATTGCAATCCCTGCTGGCAGCGCGCCTCGACACGCTGCCACCGCCCGAGCGTCGCGTGCTTCAAGAGGCGGCGGTGGTCGGGAGGATCTTCTGGGAGCAACCGCTCCGCGACGCTCTGCCCGAGGAGCGGCTTTCTGCACGACTGTCGGTGCTCGAGCGCAGGGGCTTCGTCGTCAGACGGCCCACGTCAAGCCTCCCCGGCCAGAACGAGCTCAGCTTCCGCCATGCCCTCCTTCACGATGCTGCCTACGAGTCGCTACCGCGCGCGCGCCAGGCTCGGGCTCACGCCGCAGTCGGCAGATGGCTCGAAGACCTGGCCGGCGATCGCCTCGACGAGGTGGCCGACCTGCTCGCCCATCACTTCTGGTCGGCCTGCAACTCCAGAGCAGCCGGACTTGCGTGGGACGATGAGGCACAGAGAGAGGCCGTACGCAAGCAGGCTCACGCGTATCTGATTCGGGCAGGCGTGGCGGCGGGTCGGCGGTTCGCGACCGATCGCGCGCTGGAGCTGCACAACCGCGCCCGCGAGCTTGCTACCGGCAGGGATGAGCTGCTCAACACGCTCGAGGTGCTCGCCGAGGACCACGATTCCGTGTACCGCGGCGACGAGTCCGCGGCGCTCTACCGCGAGGCGATCGAACTGGCGGACGTGGAACCCTCCCAACCAAGCGCCCACAGCCGGCTGTGCCGGAAGCTCGCCTGGGAGATGGTATGGAGCCCCGGAGCCTTCGCATCCAGCCCTGATCCGGCTGACGTCGATGAGCTCGTAGCAGCGGCGATGGCGACCGTCGATGACGAGGCGGAGCGGGCCTGGCTGCAACTGATCGATGGCGCTTCAGCACGCCTCTACCGCGGCAGCGAGCCGTTCGGGCAAGGGACGCGGTGGGATCCACGACCGATCGGTGAGCGGATCGAGGTAGCCGAACAGGCGGTTGTCACCGGGAAAGCTCTGGGACGGGCCGACCTCGTGACTCACGGCGAACACGCACTGGCCATGCTGTATGGCATGGCGGGCCGGTTCGCCGACGCCATCACCCAGGGCTGGCGCCGTGTCGAGGGGCTCGGTCCCGAGAGCACACGGCTCGAACAATGCGATGCCTACCGAAAGCTCGCCTTCGACCTCATCACCATCAACGCTGAATTCGAGCAGGGCCTGGCCTTGGCACGCCGCGCCTACGAACTCGCTCGAAACTCCAGCCCGCACGCCCTGATGCACACCACGCTTCCGGTGATGACCGCGCTCTTTCACCTGGGGCGGTGGGATGAGCTTGTCCCACTCATTGATGAGCACGCTAGCGCGTTTCGCGCCGAGCCAGCTCTGGAGTGCCAGTTCGTGCGCGACGGACCCGTGATCGGCGCCATTGTGCTGACGCTCCTGGGTCGCTTTGATGAAGCCGAAGACCTGGCGGCGCTCGTGGGGGATCCGCTCAGCGATCTCGAGAAGGCGAGCGCCTGGCAGGCGCGCTACGCGGTCATCTGCGGCGACCCGCAGACAGCTCGGACGATCTCCGGCGACAAGGTTTTGGAACGCCGCAACCACAGCCCGCAGCATGCCCTCGCCCTGGTCGAGGCTCTCGCAGCACTCCACGACTGGAAGCAACTGATTGTCTTTCTTGACCACGCCCGTTCGGCCGTTGACGGCAACGCGTTGCTGGCTCCGGTTGCTGACCGTGCGGAGGCCCAGGCGCTGCTTGCTCAAGGCGACGAGACGGCAGCGGCCAGCACATTCCAGCGTGCACTCCAAAGGTTCCGTGAGCTGGGCACTCCGTGGGAGGAGGCGCGCACGTTGGAGGCTCTTGCCGATGTTCTGCCCGCTGCTGATGCGGACGCGGCTCGGCGCGCGGCGCTCGCGATGTATGAACACCTGGGCGTGATGCGGGTGGAAAGTCCCGCGCCGGCTATCGCGCGGTCTCGCGACGACCGGCAGTGATTCAGTCATCGCGATCTGTCCTGCCGCTATCCTGCCAGTCATGGGTGAGATACGCCTGGTACGGACCGATGACCTCGTCGAGTCGGACCCGACCCCTGGGATGCGCCGTGAACAGGCGATCGCCTCGGACCGTTTGTGGGCGGGCCTTGCTCACACACAGCCGGGCATGGTTTCGGGCTGGCACCATCATGGCGACTACGAGTCGTCGATTTACGTGTCGAGTGGCGCACTCCGCATGGAGTACGGTCCCGACGGCGCCAGTGTCATGGAGGCACAAGCGGGCGAGTTCATCCACGTGCCCCGCGGTGCCATCCATCGCGAGGGCAACCCGACCGACCGAGTGGCCACTCTGGTCGTGGTGCGCGCCGGCCGCGGCGTGCCGACTGTCAACGTCGACGGTCCTGAACCCGGTTGACCATGCACGGCGGCGTAAGTTGCTCCTTGGCCAGCAGGGCCTTCGATGGTCACCTCGAATAGCAGAGGTGCGGCGGCGGGTTCGAGCCTACACGGAGCCGGGCGGCGCCCGGCCGGGGATCGTCGGTGCCAGCCTCGCTCAAGGCCCCGGGATCCAACTCCAGCGGATAGTGGTATCCCGTGGATTAGCGAGCTAATGCGCTGAGCGCCACATCGTGGTGACGACGGGACCGTTGCCTGGGTATGAGAACTCGCCCAACGACTCGAAGCCGACGCTCGCGTAACGGCGGTTATTCGCCGGGTTCGACGACTCGAGGTACGCCGCGCAGTGCTCGTCGTCGATCACCGCGAGGTCGTGGGCGAGGAGCCACATGCCGAGGCCCTGGCCGCGGTGGTCTGGGTGGGTGCCGAGGAGGGACAGGTAATAGTGCGGTTCGCTGCGCGGGTGAGCGGCATCGAAACGTCTAAGCAGTTCGTGGAAGTTGTCCTCCTCGGGACCGAGCCCGGCGGCCAGCTCGGACATGCGTTCCTCCTGCTCGGGCGACATCTCCGTCCCACCAGGCGGAATCCACAGCGACGTCGCTCCTCCGCCGTCCAGCAGCCACGTCCACGGGTACCTCAATGCCCCCTCGGCGAACAGGCGCCAGAACGGGCGGCGCTGTTCGAGGCTCAGCGGGCCCAGCGCGCGGCTCCAAAGCGGATCGTTGGCGAACGCCAGCTCGATGATGGTGGTGACCGGCTCGATGTCCGCTGGCGTCGCCCGATGCGCGGAGAGCAGGCGGTCCATGTGAGCCGGGACTGTATCCGTCCGGGGACGCGAGAGCAAGGGCTCGATGGAAAGCTACACTGCCGCTCGCGAAGGACGGTCGACCGAAAGGGAAACGGCCATGGTGGACACCTCAGCCCCTGCCGCAAATGTCGAGGCGGTATCGAGGGTCGCGACGGAGTACTTCCAGTCTTGGTTCGCGGGAGACGGTGAGCGGATGCGCGCCTGCCTGCACCCGGCGCTCGCCAAGCGGACGCCGGAGCAACCGGGGATCGTCAACGCGCTGTACTACGTGCTGGTGTAACCCGTGGAGATTCACCCCGGCGTCTTCGTCTCGAGCACCGCGACGGAAGACTGGAGGCCAGACCCCGAGGTTGGCGGTGAGCTGCACGTGCTGGTGGAGGACGAGACCGCGTACGCCGGCATGTCGCGCTTCGGCCACGTCGCGAACCCGGAGCCGTGGACCCTGCCAGAGCGGGAGACGCTACTTGTTCTGGAGGGCGCCGCCCGCGTCGAGATCGAGCACGGTCCAACCATCACGCTGCAGGTCGGCGACCTCGCTTCGCTCCCCAGGGGCGCCGTGACCACTTGGCACCTGACGCTTCCTTTCAAGGAGCTCTGGTTCTTCGGCCGACCCTACGAGATGGTGCCGCAGTAGCGAGATGGACGAGCGGTTGACGTGCTCTCCTGATCCTTGAGGGACACAGCTCCGGGTAGTGGGTCAGTTTGCCGGTGTGCTCAGAGCCGCGGCGATGGCGCAGCCGGGACGATGGCCACGGCCATCAGGGGGTTTCGAGCCTGAGCACTCTGGACATGCCCCAGTGGATTTGATTGGGGTCAGTCCGCCCCACTGGTGCTTCTCCAGGAGGCGACGCAACTCGGCGCTCTCGGCTCGGAGGCGGACGTCGCTCTCGCTCATCTCCAGGAAGGATTCTATGCGAGCCGCCAGTCACACGAGCAGGGAGGCTTGGGCTCTCCACCGCTGCCCGCTGGCGCCGCTCGCTTAGCATGGACCCATGCTGACGGAGCCGCGCATAAGTGAGCGCCTCGACCGGATCACCGACCGGCGCCGTATAGCAATCCTTCCGATTCGCGGCGTTATCGGCGGGGCAGTGCGCACCGACGATCTGCTGCGCACCCTCGGCGCGGCGCGATGCAATCCTCGCATCCGGGCGGTGCTGCTGGAGATCGATTCGCCCGGTGGCGGAGCGACCGCCTCGGAAGCTCTGCACGTCGCGGTGAAGCGCGTCGCTGCGGTGAAGCCGGTGGTCGCTTGGATCCGTGGCACCGGCGCCTCGGGAGCGTACTTCCTGGCGTGCGGCGCGACACGCATTCTTTCGTTTCCCAGCGCGATTGTCGGTTCCATCGGTGTGATCAGCATCCGTCCCATTGCCGTCGAAGCGCTGCAGCGGCTGGGGACTCGCATCGCCGTGACCAAGACCGGAAAGTACAAAGATCTGGGCGCGCCGTGGCGCGAAGTCACCGACGAGGACGCGGCCAAAGAACGTGAACTTGTCGATGCGATCTTCCGGCGCTTCGTCAGCGCGGTACGCGCCGCGCGCGGTCTCGACGCCGCCGCCGCGGCGCGTGTCACCACCGGCGAGGTCTGGCTGGGAGCGCAGGCGGTGGACCTCAAGCTGGTCGACGCTCTCTCCGAGCACGAGGACGCCGCGCTCGAGGTCGCCCAGGATCTCGCCGGATTACCGCATCGTCATGCGCTGCGGTTGGGGCCGAGGCGCACGCTGCTGCAGCGCTTGGGCGTGCCGGGCGCCGGTATGGGGCCACCCGGCGAGCGCTGGGTCATCGAACTCGACGGGTGGCTGCGCGTCCCCCGTATGCGCTCGTAAGCAACGCGAAACGGACGGCGCTGCCACGCGCGGCGTGCGAGTCTTCGTCTGTGATCCAGATGCCCATGGCCGCATCCCAACTGATGGCGCGCTGCGCAAGATCGAGCGCGAAGTGATCCGCTCTGCTTACGAACACTTCATCATCGCTGTGGATGAGGCCCGAGAACACCAGGTCTGGCTGTGGGT
>CATPAP010000139.1 GCA_955651875.1 Candidatus Dormiibacterota bacterium | reverse complement strand
GTCGAGGAAGAAGAGCGGCTGCGCGCCACAGCAGAGGATGTCGTTGACGCAGTGGTTGACGAGGTCGACGCCGATGCCGCGGTGGTGGTTGGTGGCGATGGCGACCTTCACCTTGGTGCCGACCGAGTCGGTGCTCGAGACCAGCACCGGGCGGCGCCACCTCGTGGTGTCGAGCTCGAAGAGGCCGCTGAAGGCGCCGATGCCGCCGAGCACGGCCGGGGTGTGGGTACTGGAGACCGCCTTGCGGATGAGGTCGATCGCGCGATTGCCCGCGTCGATGTCGACCCCGGCGTCGGCGTAGCGCAGGTCACCCATCTGCGCCGAGTTTATCGGTTCGGCGTGGAACGGCCGTTCGCGATCGTCCCCTCGTACAGCCCACCGCCGTGGTGGGCTGCCGAGGAACGGCGGGCGCCGGCTGACGCCAACGTTCAGCCGGCTGCGCCCACCGGAGCTCCCGCCAGCCCGAGCTGGGCGAGCATGGTCATCTGGTCGACCACGCCCCAGTGCTCGACGACCTTTCCATCGACGACGCGGCTGACGTGGATCTCGGTCCACGTGGCCTTCTTGCCCGTGGCGGGCATGCCGGCGAAGTCGCCTTTCATCGTGCCGCTGGCCTCTGCGACCGCGGTGACCAGGTCGCCCTCCCCGAAATGGGCGACCACCTTGTAATGGAGGTCGGGGAACGCCTCCCTGAACGCCGTTACGAAGATCTTGAAACCCTCGATCCCGGCCGGCATACCCGGCGGGCTGGGCATGTGCTCAATCATGTCCGGCGCCATCACCTCGTCGATGACCTCAAGCTTCCCCTCGTTCATGATCTCGAGCGGGATGCGTATCTCCACGGCTTTCGGGTCCAACGACATGGCCTACCCCTCTCCCGCAGCCGCGGCACGGCTGGTGCCTGTTCGGCGGGTCGGCCGCATCGTAGCTCCGCCGCGAGGCGGTTTTGGGGACCGGCGGCGGAGCGAACGCTCCCCCCAGGGGAGGGGGAGCGCCGCTCCTGTGGGTTGCCTAGGAACTCGGGACGAAGATCAGCCCGGTTGGCTTGATCCAGCCGGTGCTGAGCGGCGCGATGAACCCCGTGGTCATGTCGATCGTGCCGACGAAGCCGACCACGCCGGAGTCATTGGGCGCCTCGCTGAAAACCGTGCCCTTGCGTCCGCTCCAGTTGATGGTGTAGATGGCGTTCTTGCCGGCGTCGACCACGAAGAGACGGCCGCTGGTCGCGGTCGTCCACACGGTGTCATCCATCTGATTGCCGACCGGCGTCTTGGTCACGGTCTGACCGGCGAGGCCAGGATTGGCGACCTGGATGATCGCGGAGTCCGCCTGGGAGACCAGCACCAGGTTCCCCTGTGCATCGATGGTCATCGAGTCTGGGTCGGTGAGGTTGAGCGTGGTCGGCTTGGCGGCGACGGCGTCCGTGGCGGGGGCGTTGCCCATGAGCACAGGCGAGACGGTTGCGCTGGTTCCGGACACCGTCAGCTTGTCGATGGCGGGGAAGACGTTGTTGCCGTTGGCGTCGAGGTTCGGATTGCTGCAGGCGACGAAGGCGGTGCCGTTGATGAACCACACGTCGTCGTAGCCGCCGCCGTGCGCAGTCGGGGCGAGCGTGATCGGAGCGAGCGCCGCGGTGGACGGGTCGATGATGTTGAGGAGCGGCGCTGCGTCCTCATTCGAGGTGACCCACACCTTGTGGGTAGCGGGCTCGACACGCAAGCCGTCAACGTGGCCTCGAACGTCCCATGTCTTCACCACCGATCCGGTCAGCGTGTACTCGACGACGGTGCTGTTGATGGCGTTGTTCGAGCCATCCTTGACGCTCGCGTTCTGATAGCCGACCCAGATGTTCTGGCCGTCGACGTCGATGGCGTCCGGGTTCGACCACTTGCCGCGGCCCGACCCCCACAACGAGATCGTCCAGCCGACGGGCGCCTGGATGCCGTCAATGACGTCGGTGCTCTGGCGGGCGAACTCGAGGCCACCGGACGCAGCGGTCGTCGGGCCCGACGTCGCTGCCGCACTTGAGCTCGAGCAGCCCGTCATCAGCCCTGCGACCACAATTGTCCCGGCGGCCGCGGTTCGCGGCTGCTTCACCCAACGACCCATATCGGTCTCCTCCCACGCGCCTTCGGCACCCTCTGCGCGGTGCTCCGCACAGGACACCACCCCGGGGTTTATGGACGGGCTAAGGAGCGGCGAGGGACTGTCGAACCCTCACCAGCGCGCTGGTGGAGCGGGGGAGCGGCGTAGGATCCGCGGATCGTGGAAGCGCCACCGCCCCCTCCACCGCCGCCGGGCGCTCCGCCGCCGGCGTGGTCGCCTGCCGGCATCCCTCCGCATGCGCCACCGCGACGAAGGTCACGGCGGTGGCTGCTACTCGTGGTGGTGGCTGTCGTGGTGGCAGCGGCGGTCGCTGCGATCCTCATCATCGGCGCCGCCACCTCGCACGCACCGTAGGAGGCGGTGGGATTGCGCAGGCACCGCGTCGTATTGCTGCTAGTCGACCAATGACGACGGCGGTCTCTGGTCCTTCCACGGGGCAGCCCGCTCGTAGGCCGCAGCCAGCGTCAGCACGGTCGCGTCGTCGAAGCGGCGGCCCATCACCTGCAGGCCGACGGGCAGTCCATCGTCCCCGAAGCCCATCGGGAGTGAGATGGCGGGCTGTCCGGTGAGGTTGGCGGGGAGCACGAGGCTGCACCAATCGTCGAAGAACGGGTCGACCGCAACCCCGTCGATCGACGACGGGGAGAGGATGTCGACGCCGAACGCAGTCAGCTGCATACACGGCGAGACGAGCAGGTCGTACTCCGTGAAGAACCCGGACCAGACGCGGGTGTACGCGCCTCGTGCGTGCAGAGCATCGACGTACTCCCATCCGGCGAGTTTGCGGCCGGCGGAGATGAGGTCGGCGGTTCCCTCGCTCATCTGCGCCTCCCACTTCTCCAGCAGCGGACCCTCGGACGAGTATCCCTCGCAGCACGCGAAGAGATTCCACATCGCCATCGGGTTGCCCGTCGACGGATGCGCGTCTGTGAGCTGGCATCCGAGGTTCGACAGCGCTTCCAGCGCAACGGCGAACGCAGTGCGAACGCCAGGATCCACGGGGGCGAAGCCCAAATCCACGGAGTACGCCACGCGCAGTGAGGTGAGGTCGCGCTCCTCGGTCGCCGCCGCGACGTAGTCCTGCGCCGGCACGGGGTACGTCATGTCATCGGCCGCCGCGGGTCCGGCCATGACGGAGAGCGCGAGCGCCGCATCGCGCACCGACCGGGTGATCGGGCCGTCGACAGACAGCGTCTTCCAGCCCTTGAACCCCGGCTCCTTCGGCACCAGGCCGAAGGTCGGCTTGTGGCCGACCACCCCGCAGAACGATGCGGGGATGCGGACGGAGCCGCCGCCGTCGGTTCCCAGGGCTAGCGGCGTCATCCCCGCGGCGACCGATGCGCCGGCGCCGCCGCTCGAGCCTCCGGGAGTTCGCGCGAGGTTCCACGGGTTGCGGGTGAGGCCGAACACGCGGTTGTCCGTCGTCCCGCGGTAGCAGAACTCGGGGTTGTTGGTCTTGCCAACGATGACGGCGCCGGCGGCACGGAGTCTGGCCACGGCTTCGCAGTCCACCTCGGGCACGAAGTCGCGATACGCGAGCGAGCCGTTGGTGGCGCGGACGCCGCGCATCCAGATGTGGTCCTTGATGGTGATCGGCACGCCCAGGAGCGGACCCTGTTCGCCGCGACCGACCGCAGTGTCCGCCTCACGCGCCTGCGCCAGCGCATCGTCAGCCAGCACGACCGTAAACGCGTTGAGCGCGGGGTTACCACGTTCGATCGCCTCGAGTGAGGCGGTGACGAGCTCGACCGCGGAGACCTCACCGGCGCGGATGCCCGCCGCCGACGCGTACGCGTCGACGGCGGAAGGCGCCATCGTTGCGCGGCCTCAGTCGCGCGCGTGCGTCGCGGCGACCTGCTCGAGATTCACATCCGCCCGCGTCGCAACCGCGCGCTCCTTCTCGGTATCGAGGGAGCGCGACAGCACGTAGTAGAGGATCGCCGCCACCGGCAACCCGATAAAGATCGAGATGTCGGCACCGCTGAGGTCCTTGGCGACGAAGCCCTCGTACAGCGTCCCCGTGTTGAAGAACGGGATCATCGCGGCGAAACCGACGAGGTAGGAGATGATGCCGCGCCAGCCAAACAGGCCGTAGATGCCGTCGGGCTTGAAGATCTCCGAAATGGCGTAGTGGCCACGCCGCACGATGTAGTAGTCGACCAGGTTGACGGCTGTCCACGGGATGAAGAAGTAGAGGACCAGCAGCAGGAAGTTGGTGAAGTTGGCGAGGAAGTCGGCCGAGCTGATCAGTGCTCCCACAAGCCCGATCGCGGCGGTGATTCCGATCGTGACAATACGAACCAGCAGGGTGGGTCGGATGCGCTTGAGGGAGTCGATCCCGCTAATCAGGGTCAGCGACCCGCCGTACATGTTCAGGGCCGTGACGGAGATCAGGCCGAGCGCAGAGAAGACGAGGATGACGCCGCCGAAGCCGGTGAACAGCTTGTTGCCCGCGTCATGGATGGAGCCGATGGTGTCGAAGACCGCCCCCGCCTTCAGCGACGCCGCGAGCAGAGTGCCGAGGCCCATCAGCCAGATGGCTCCGAGCGCAGAGCCGCCGTACGTCCAGTAGAAGGTCTTGCTGACGGTGACGCCGGGCGGTAGGTAGCGCGAGTAGTCCGACACGTAGATGGCCCAGCTGATCTGGTAGCCGGCGACCACGCCGAACTGGGCGAGGAATGGAGTGGCCTTGAACCCGCCGAGGTTCCAGGCGTCGGACGGCAAGCCCACCTTGGCGATGACCACGATGGTGAACAGCCCGAAGAGCACGATGAAGGCGTACGTCAGCAGCCGCTCGACGCTATGGATGAGGTCATACCCGACCAGAGCGACGACGAAGGCGATCACCGTGGCGGCGACGATCCACAGCTTCACGTCGCCTCCGGCGGTGACGTTCATCGCCTGGCCGGCCAGGATGGTGTTGAAGACGTTGAAGCCGGCGTACTGGAGGTAGGCGAACAGCCAGACGAGCAGGGCACCGATGTACCCGAACTGAGGGCGCGACTGGATCATCTGGGGCAGGCCCAGCTGCGGCCCCTGCGCCGAGTGGGACGCCATGAAGAACGTGCCGAACAGCGTCCCGGAGATGATCGCGATCAGCGACCAGATCACGTTGCCACCGGTCGTGATGCTCACCAGGCCGACGGCGAGGGTCGCGATCTGCGCGTTGCTCATGAACCACAGCGGTCCGAGGTGCCAGAGCTTGCCGTGGCGCTCGGACAGCGGCACGTAGTCGATCGAGCGGACCTCCAGCCCGCCGGGCCTCCGGGTGCTGGCTTCTTCGGTGGTGAGTGCCATGGGTCTACTCTCCTCGTTGGGCTGGTGGTGCCATGACGGACAGCAGTTCGTAGCCGATGTGGGCGGCGGCGATCCCGGTGATCTCCGCATGGTCGTACGCGGGCGCGACCTCGACGATGTCCGCCGAGACGACCTGCAGACCGG
>CATPAP010000138.1 GCA_955651875.1 Candidatus Dormiibacterota bacterium | reverse complement strand
CCGCCACCGCGATGCCGCCCCGGGCGCGCACGATCTGGATCGCCTGGCTCCCCAGGCCGCCACTCCCGCCCCACACCAGCACGACGTCGTTCTCGCGCACCACGTGCGGCTGGGAGCCGCATGTGGTGCGAGAGAACGACATCGTGCTGGTGTGGGGCGGGAGTGGTGGCCTGGGGAGCCAGGCGATCCAGATCGTGCGCGCCCGGGGCGGCATCGCGGTGGCGGTGGCATCGGGGGAGGAGCGCGGCGCGTTCTGTGTCAGCCTGGGCGCGGCGGGCTACATCGACCGCAAGGGCTTCGACCACTGGGGCCTTCCCCCCGACTGGCGCGACAGCGACGCCTACGGTGACTGGGCGTCGGGCGCACGCGCTTTCGGCAAGGCGATCTGGGACGTGGTCGGGGCCAAGCGCAACCCCCGCATCGTCTTCGAGCACCCGGGCGAAGCCACCATCCCCACCTCGATCTTGGTCTGCGACAACGCCGGAATGGTGGTCATCTGCGCCGGCACCACGGGCTACCACGGGGCGGTCGACCTGCGCTACCTGTGGATGCGCAGCAAGCGGCTCCAGGGCTCGCATTTCGCCAACGACGAGCAGGCCAGGGCGCTCAACGACCTGGTCATCGCCGGCGAGGTCGACCCGTGCCTGCGCCTCACCCTCGACTTCGAGGAGGTCGGCGTCGCGCACCAGCTCATGCACGAGAACCGCCAGCCGGTGGGCAACATCGCCGTCCTGATCGGCGCCGCCGACGCCGATCAGGTCGACTTCTAGAGCGCCGCCCGCAGCCGCTGGACGAGCTGCTCGGGAGTCTCGGTGGCACTCTCGAGCCGCCGCCCCGAGCGCAGCCAGTCGGTCTGGGCTGCGTCGAGGTGGGCGGAGAGGTCACGCGGCATTCGTGCCGGTGCGCCCTCGATGAGCTGGAGACGGCGCCCGGCCACCTCGCCGGGGTTGATCCCGGCGTCGACCACATCGGCGCCGCGCTCGACGAGCTCGGCGACCAGCCCGCACCCCGCCGGGTCGCAGTCGTGGAGGACGACGACACGCCGGCCCTCGACGTCGGCCGGCTCGTCACCGCGGACGACGATGTCGACGTTGCCGATCCGCTGCGCGTTGGCCGCCAGCACGGCCGCCGTCTCGGTGCGATCGCACACCACCAGCGCGGCGTTGCCGTCCGCCGGCGCTGACAGCAGCGGCGGCGGCGACGTGGTCAACCCCTCCCAGCGCCGCTCGCCCGACAGGAACCGCTGCTCGAAATCACCAAAGGAGAGGGGCAGCGTCCGCGTCAGCGGCGGCGGGCGTCGCTCCTGGAGGTGAGTCACCGCGCCGACGACGACAAGCAGCAGGCCGATGCCCCCGAGGATGAGCAGCACCAGGTGCTGGGCGATGATCACGCCAAGGAGGATGAGCACGAGCCCCAGCCCCACCTCGCCGCTGGCCACCCGCACCGGCGACAGCTCGACATCGGCGCAGACGGCGTAGTAGAGCTGGCGAGGCGAGAACCACCACTCGCCGCCGTGCAGGCGCGCGGCAGCCGCAGCAACGCGTTCGTCGGTGATCTCGACCGGCATGCCTGCGCGAGTTTGGCAGAGACGCGGCGCACCGCCGGCAGGCACAGGTGGAGAATCACGCCGGTGAGCACCGCCTTCTACATCCCCGACCGCGACCGCTTCGCCTCGACCGACTGGACGCGTGGACCCTGGAGCGCGCACCACCAGCATGGCGGTCCCCCTGCGGCTCTGCTCGGCCGCGCCATCGAGCGCCTCGAAGGGGGTGTCGACTTCTCCATCGCTCGCATCACCGTTGAGCTGCTGCGGAGCGTCCCGGTGCACACCCTGTCGGTGAGCGCCCGCCTGGCACGCGCGGGACGCCGTGTGCAGCTCGCCGAGGCCACCCTCAGCGACGAGGACGGTGACATCGCCGTGGCGCGCGCCTGGCGCATCAGGCGCGACGACACCGCGGCGGAGCAGTCACCGCTCGAACAGCCTTCGTTTGCGAGCGCGGACGGGTCACTCGTGCTCGCCGACTTCGATCCGTGGGGCGGTCCCAGCTACTTCTCCGCGATGGAGTGGCGCGCGGCCGTCGGGGACTTCGCGACCCCGGGACCGGCGACCGTGTGGATGCGCATGCGTGCCCAGCTCATTGAGGACGAGCCGCCGTCACCACTCGCCAGGGTGCTGATCGCAGCCGACTCCGGCAACGGGGTGAGCTCCGAGCTCTCGCTGCAGACGCACGTGTTCATCAACACCGAGCTGACCGCGCACCTGTTTCGCGAGCCGCAGGGCGAGTGGATCTGTGTCGACGCTCGCACCAGGATCGGTCCACAGGGCACCGGCGTCGCGGAGAGCGCGCTGTTCGACAGCAGGGGGCGCATCGGGTCGGCTCAGCAGGCCCTCCTCGTCAGGGCCCGCTGATCGTCATGCTGGCGGTGGCTGCGGCGCCCCGACGTATGCTGGCGCCGTGATCTCCGAGACCGCGGCGACTCCGGACGTCACCGGCAGGGGCCGCGACTACGCCGCCGAGCAGCGGCGCTGGGAGGAGCGTGCGCTCCGCCGCGCCCTCGAGCGCGGCCAGCGCCGGGACACCTTCGAGACCGGCAGCGGGATCGAGGTCGACCCCCTGTACGGGCCCGCGCAATTGACCGGACACGACCCGCTCACCGACGAGGGCCTCCCCGGCGAACCACCGTTCACGCGCGGCATCCAGGCGACGATGTACCGCGGACGCCTGTGGAGCATCCGTCAGTACGCCGGGTACGGCACCGCAGGTGACGCCAACGCTCGGTTTCGGTTCCTGCTGGCCAACGGGCAGAAGGGACTCTCTATCGCCTTCGACCTGCCCACCCAGATGGGCCTCGACAGCGACGATCCGCGGGCGGCGGGTGAGGTGGGCCAGGTCGGCGTCGCCATCGACTCCGTTGCCGACATGGAGGAGCTGTTCACCGCGATCCCGCTCGACCAGGTGAGCACCTCGATGACCATCAACGCCCCGGCGCCGGTGCTCGTGGCGATGTACATCGTGGCTGCCGAGCGCCAGGGGGTGCCCGCGGACGCGGTGATGGGGACGGCGCAGAACGACGTGCTCAAGGAGTACGTCGCGCGCGGCACCTACATCTACCCGCCGCGCCCGTCGCTGCGGCTCGCCGCCGACCTCATCGCGCACTGCGCGCGCGAGGCGCCGAAGTTCAACGCCATTTCGCTGAGCGGCTTCCACATCCGCGAGGCCGGCAGCACGGCTCCGCAGGAGATGGCGTTTGCGATCGCCAACGCCTGCGAGTACGTCGCGGCGGTGACCGGACGCGGCATCGCCGTCGACAACTTCGCGTCCAAGCTCTCGTGGATCTTCAACACGCACACCGACTTCTTCGAGGAGATCGCCAAGTACCGCGCGCTGCGACGGCTGTGGGCGCGGGTGATGAGCGAGCGATTCGGTGCCACCGATCCACGCTCGCTGATGCTGCGCACTCACACCCAGACGGGCGGCTCCACGCTGACCGCTCAGCAACCCGAGAACAACATCGTGCGCGCCGCCATCGAAGCGCTCGCCGCCGTCCTCGGCGGCGTGCAGTCACTGGCCCTGTCGTGCTACGACGAGGCGCTCTCGATCCCCACCGAGAAGGCACAGCGCATCGCCGTGCGCACGCAGCAGATCATCGGCGAGGAGATCGGGGTGACCAACACCGTCGACCCACTGGGCGGCTCGTACTATGTCGAGTGGCTCACCGACGAGCTCGAGCGCCGCGCCACCACCCTTCTCGCGCAGGTCGACGAGCGCGGCGGCGCGGTCGCGTGCATCGAGTCGGGGTGGATGCAGGAGCAGATCCAGGAGGAGGCGTACCGCGCTGAGCTCGCGGTCGTGTCCGGGAAGAAGGTGGTGGTCGGCGTCAACCGCCACACCGAGAGCGAGGAGGCACAGCCGCCGGTCATCTTCCGCCCCGACGAGCGCGCCGCCAGCGAGCAACTGGCGCGCCTGCGCGCCCATCGCGCGCGTCGCGACGGCGCGGCTGCAAGCGCCGCGCTCGACAGGCTGCGCACATGCGCCGACGGGGAAGCCGAGCTGATGCCGGCCATCCTCGACGCGGTGCGCGCCGACGCCACCCTCGGTGAGATCTGCGGGGCGCTGCGCCAGGTCTTTGGCGAGTACCGGCCTCCCACCACCATCTGACCGTGCTGGGTTGAACGGTGAGCGCAGCCGCGCCGGCGCCGTGGCGCGCTCGGCCTGGCATCGCGTGGTCACCATGCCGCGCGGCGTGCGGCTCATCGTCATCGGCGCAGTGGTGGCGGCGGGCTTCGTCGCCGTCGTGCTGCCGCTGTTCAGCGGTGGCGGCGCGCCCCAGGCCGAGATTGCCGGATTCGTGCCCGCCAGCGTGGCGGCCGGCCAGCAGGTGCACGTCGACATCGCCGTAGACAACACCGGCGACAGCATCATCTACCCGGTGTGCGTGGCCATGTCCGGCGACGGCACCCGGCTGGTGTCCGCCAACTTCCAGGGCCTGGACGAAATCACCGCGTCCGGCAATCGCGTGTGTGGCGGACAGCTCACCGGTCAGGAGACCATCAGCGTCACCCTCGTCTTCGTCCTCGACCACCGAGGCACCACCGACGTGCAGCTCTACCCTCAACAGGGCGGGACGATCATCGGCCCCGTGTTCAGCACGACAGTGAAGGTCTCCTGATCCCTCCGCGCCGCGCTGTGGACCGGAGCGGTACGCTTGATGGCTCACAGGGAGGCAGACGCATGGCGCAGCAGTTCACCGGCTTCGAGGACTTCTTTCCTTGGTATGTCGGCCAGCACAGCAAGCGCGCCACCCGCTGGTTCCACTTCGCCGGCACCCACCTCGGTGCGGCCACTGCCGTCGCAGGCGTAGTGACGCGGCGCCCTGCCCTGATCGCCGGCTTCCCTCTCATCTCGTACAGCCTGGCGTGGTTCAGCCACTTCGTCATCGAGAAGAACAACCCGGCGTCCTTCGGCCATCCGCTGTGGTCGCTGCGCGGCGACGCGCGCATGCTGGCGATGATGTGGCAGGGGCGCGACGCCGAACTGGAACGGATCGCTCGGGACGCACTGCGGCCCAGGCTCGCCGCCTGACCTCACCCGCCGGCCTGGTCCGCCATCTCCCAGGTGGTGCCCTGCGGGGTGTCATGGATCTCGACGCCCGCGGCGGCGACGGCATCACGGATGCGGTCGGCGTCGCTGAAACGGCGGCCGCCGCGGGCTTCATCGCGCAGCCCGAGCAGAGCGTCGACCAGCGGCGCCACGCGCCGGCGCGGATCGGCCGTGCCGGTGCGGGCGAGCTCGGCGAGGCGCACCACCAGCTCGCGCAGAATCTGGCGCGCGCGGTCCGGCTCGTCGGACTGCAGTGTGTCGTGCGACCACTCGTGGAGCACGGTCTCGACGGCGAGGATGGCGGCGGCGGCACGGTCGGGATCGCGCGCCTGCAGCGCGCGCACCGCCGCCTCGCGTTCCGCGCGCACCTCGTCCATGAACGGGCTGGCCCCGTCAGCAGGGGCTGACGCCGCCTCGCTCTGCGCAGCGCCCGAGCCGAACACGGACGGGGTGCCCTGCTTTCCGGACGCCACCTCCTCGAGCGACACCTCCTCGCCCGCAGTCCAGTGCCTCTCACCGCCGCCGCTCCGCCAGGTGACCCGGCCGCGCCCGCGCACCGCGAGTGACCCCGCAGCGACATCGACGATGCAGGCGGTGTGCTCGTCGACGCCGAGGATCCCGCATCCCTGTGGAAGCTGCTGCTCGAGGACACGCAGGCGCCGTTCGCCCATGTAGCAGTAGCGGGTGTCATGGGTGCCACCCTCGGCGTTGTTGTAGTGCGGGATCACGGCGGCGCGGAGGCCGGCGTGGCGGAGCAGGTCGAGCCCCTCGATCCAGCGCGCCGTCTCGCCCACCTTGTAGATCTCGTACACAGGCAGAGCAAGCTCGCCGAGCCCGACGGCTGCCGCGCTCGAGAACGTCACCACGCCGCCCTCGGCGAGCTTGGCGACGAGCAGCTCAGGGACCCTCGTGCCACGCCACTGGCGGATCGCATACGTCGGGCTGCCCGGGCCGGTGAACACCCAGCCCGCCTGCGTGAGGCGCGCGCACATCTGCTCGTACTCGAGCGGCGTCGCGGTCTCCGCCGCACGAAACGTCGCCACCTCGACGTCGCGGCCGAGGCTGTCGCGGAAATAGGCGACGCTGCGCGCCGCGATGTCATCGGCGTTCTCCTGGAAACCGTACGGGGTGTCGAGCATCACCGCGCGCCGCCCAGCCTCTCCGGCGCGCTCGAATAGCTCTGCGTGCACCGGCGTCATCGTCGGAGCGGTTTCACCGGAGCCGATGATCGCCAGCAGGCGCGGTGGCGTCATCCAACCATCCTATGCGAGCCGGCGCGGGCCACCTCGACCTGCGAGCTGGCCGTCAGTCGCGAGAGAAGAGACGTGCCAACCACACCAGGGTGCGCACCGGGGCACCGCTCGGACCCGACGGGACATCCTTGAGGCTGGACTGTTCATTCCAGGCGGTGCCCGCGATGTCGAGGTGTACCCAGGGCAGTCCACCGGCGAAAGCGCGAATGAAGACGCCGCCACTGATGGTTGCCGCCTCACGGCCACCCCAGTTGCGGACGTCCGCGACCTCGCTGCGCAGGCAGGAGTCGTACTCTGGATGCAGCGGCAGCTCAGCAAAGCGATCGCCTGCCTCTCGTGCCGCGCGCTGCACCAGCCGGGTCAGCCCGCTGTCGGTGCTCATCAGGGCAGCGCTGGCATGGCCCAGCGCGATGATGACGGCACCGGTGAGGGTGGCCACGTCGACGATGTGCGTGGCGCCCATGCGGCGGGCCAGGGCGAGGCCGTCGGCGAGCACCACACGCCCTTCGGCGTCCGTGTTGACCACCTCGATGGTGGTGCCGTCCATCGCCCTGATCACATCGCCGGGTTTGAGCGCACCACCGCCGGGCATGTTCTCGGTCGCGGGCACGACGCCGACGACGTTGCACGGAACCTCGAGGGCGGCGATGGCGTGCACGGCGCAGAGCACAGCCGCGCCGCCGCCCATGTCGCCCTTCATGGTCTCCATCCCCAGCGCCGGCTTGATGGAGATACCTCCGCTGTCGAAGGTGATTCCCTTGCCGACCAGAGCGAGCAGCGGACCATCGTGAGCCCCTCCGTCGTGGCGCACCACGATCATCGCGGGTGGTTCGTCGCTGCCCTGCGCGATGCCGAGGAGCGCACCCGCGCCGGCCGCCTCGAGGCCGGCGCGGTCGATCACCTCGACCGTGAGCGATGTGCCGGCGCACAGCTCCTTCGCCCGCGAGGCGAGCAGGGTGGGCGTGAGCGAGTTCGACGGCTCGCTGACCCACCGCTGGACTCGCAGCGTCGACTCGGCGAGCAGCACCGCGTCGGCGAGGGCACCGTCAACGCCGTCGCGCGCGTCGCCATCGACGCCGGCGACCACCACGTCGTCGATCAGCGGCGCGCTCTCCTGGTCATCGGTCTTGAAGACGCCGGCTTCATGGTTGGCGACCAGCGTCCCGGTCACCATCGCGCGGAGCAGCGCCGGAAGGTCGCCGACGGCGGTTTCGGCCAGGGTTGCGTCGACCGCGAGCACCAGCCGTGTGAGACGCCGGCGTCGCAGCTGGCGCGCTCCCAGGGTATACGCGTTGTGCACGCGGTAGCTGTCGAGCACGGTGCGATCGCCGAGCCCCAGCACCGCCACGCGCCGCGCCGCGATGGCGGCGGTCGCGCGCACCACCGTCAGCTCGCCGAAGCGACCGCGGATCTCGCCCGACGTCAGCATCGCCGTCAGCTCGCCATCCAATGCTCTGTCGAGCGCCGCGGCCGCGGCGCCGAGCTCTCCGCTGAACGCGGTCACCACGAGCGCGTCACCGCCGATCTCCGACGGCGCGCCGTCGCCTCGCATCGCCACGCTCATGCCCACCCTCCGAAGCCGGCGCCGTCGACGCTCTGCGCCGAGTGCGGAATGGTAGCTGCCGCCTTGGCGCGCTCGGGTCCGGGCATACTCGGCGGGGTGAGCCGCTGGCAGGCGCTTCGCGACGAGCTGCGCACGCACGCGCTGCAATCCGGCTGGACCGCGCTCGGGGTGACCGGAACCGAACCCTTCTCAGAGGCGCGCCGGCGCGGCCATGACGCCGTGGCCGCCGGCCGGATGGACGGGATGGCCTGGATGACCGCCGAACGAATCACCGCCAGCACCGAGCTGGGCACGCGGTACCCGTGGGCGGGCTGCATCATCGCGCTGGCCTGGCCGTACCGGCCGGTGCGGCCGGCGGCGAAGCCTGACCCGCAGCGCCCCAGCGGACGCGTCGCTGCGTACGCATTGCTCGAGGGCGATGAAGGTGGTCGTGCGACCGACTACCACGATGTCCTCGGCCGCCGCTGCGACGAGCTCGTCGGTTGGTTGCGCGAGCGCGTGCCCGACATCCGCGCCAAGCGGTTCATCGACCACGGCTGGGCGATGGACCGCGCCGTCGCTGAGCGAGCCGGGATCGGGTTCAGCGGCAAGCACGCATCGCTGCTGACCTCGGGGGCGGGCTCGTACGTCCTCCTCGCCGAGATCGCGCTCTCGCTGCCGCTGCCCGCAGACACGCCGTCGGCCAAGTCGTG
>CATPAP010000137.1 GCA_955651875.1 Candidatus Dormiibacterota bacterium | reverse complement strand
TCGTTGTACTGGGCGATTCCCGTGTCCATGACATCAACCTCCCGCGCGAACGAGGCGCCATTATGCGGTGGCCCCTCGGGGGGTGCGGCGTCCCTGCTTCAATCTTGAGTAAGATGGTCGGGTTTTCAGCCCAGCCATCGGGCCTAACTCGACGACGACAACGTCCGCATCCTCGAGGTCGACTACGACCCGACCAGTGCCTACGAGCTCGGTCACATCCCGGGTTCGGTGCTGGTCGACTGGAAGCGCGACATCAATGACACGGTCCGGCGCGACATCCTTTCGCGCGAACAGTTCGAGAGGCTGCTCGGCCGGGTCGGCGCGACGCCTGAGAGCACACTGGTGCTCTACGGCGACATGCGCAATTCGTTCGCGGCGTTCTCCTTCTGGGCGTTCACCATCTACGGCCACCGCGACATGCGCCTCCTCAACGGCGGCCGGCGCAAGTGGTTCGAGGAGAACCGTCCCACCACCGAGGAGGTCCCGTCCAACGAGGCCACTCGCTACCAAGGGGCAGAGGCCGACACCAGCCTGCGCGCCTTCCTACCCGACGTCCGCGAGGTGCTCGGCCGTGACGACTTCAACCTCGTCGACGTCCGCTCCCCCGCGGAGTACAAGGGCGAGATCTCGGCGCCGCCGGAGTACGCCAACGAGGGTGCTCAGCGGGCCGGCCACATCCCCGGCGCGGCCAACATCCCGTGGGCGCAGGCGATCCAGGACGATGACACCTTCAAGTCGGTCGACGAGCTGCGCACGCTGTACGCGGCGCAGGGCGTAACCGGCGACAACCCCGTGATCACCTACTGCCGCATCGGTGAGCGCTCATCGCACACCTGGTTCGTGCTGCGCTACCTGCTCGGTTTCCCGACCGTCAGCAACTACGACGGGTCGTGGAGCGAGTGGGGCAACTCGGTGGGCGTGCCCGTCGAGAAGGAAGCACGCGAGGCGGTGCCCGCAGGCGCGTGAGCGGGACCCGCGACACGGTGGGAGCGGGCGCCGTGCCCGCCGCCAGCGTGGTCCTCGACCTGGGTGACGCCGAGCAGGAGTGCGGCGACCCTGCCGTTGCGCGCCTGCGGCGCGCCTATCGGGCGCTCGCACCCGGCGAGGTGGTGGAGACGCGCTCGCCGATCGCCGAGCACGCGTTCGCGGTGAGGGCGTGGGCCCGACGGGAGGGCGCGGAACTCGTCCGAGACGAGCGCAGCGGCGCCCAGACGGTGCTTGCGGTGCGCAAACCGTCCTGACCCGGAGTGTGCGACGCCGGGCGGTGAGGATCCGCCCACGCATACTGCGCGCGTGAGCCGCAGCCTTCCCGACAACTTTCTGCTCGGCTGCGCGTCGGCGGCCCACCAGGTGGAGGGCGGGCTCGACAACGACTGGAGTCGCATGGAACGCGAGCAGCCAGAGCGCATTCGCGACCGCAGCGTTTCCGGAATCGCCTGCGATCACTACACGCGGTATCGCGAGGACCTGGCGACCCTGGCGGCGATGCACCACACTGCGCACCGTTTCTCCATCGAGTGGTCGCGGGTCGAGCCACGCGAGGGCGTGTTCGTCCGCGAGGCACTCCTCCACTACCGCGACGTGGTGCGCACCTGCCGCGCGCTCGGGATGGAACCGATCGTCACCCTGCAGCACTTCACGCTGCCGGTGTGGCTCGCCGATCGCGGCGGTGTCCGGTGCGCCGACGCCCCCCGGCTCTTCGCTCGATTCGCGGCGGCCTGTGCGGAGGCTCTGGGCGAGGACGTGCAGTGGTGGGTGACCATCAACGAACCGAGCGTGCTCGCTGTCTTCGGATACCTGTACGGCGATTGGCCACCGCTGCAGCCGTCGATTCGCGGCTTTCTCGGTGCGCTGGGTGGTACGGCACGGATGCACGCTGCCGCCTACCGCGCGGTGCACCAGGTGGCGCGCGCACACGGGTGGGCGGCGCGCGTGTCAGTGGCCCACCACGAGCGTCCGATGCGCCCGCTCAGCCCCCGCTCCCGAGTTCAACGGGCGGTGGCGGTGCTGCCCAACGCCATCTTCAACCGGTGGTTCCTGCGCGCCTGCACGACCGGCCGCCTGCTTCCCCCGGTGGGCCGCGGGCAGAAGATCGCGGCGCTGCGCGGGTCGCTGGACTACCTCGGTCTCAACTACTACTCCGAGCAGCGCGTGCGCTTCAATGCGCGACGGCCGCGCGAGCTCTTCGCCGAGCCCGTCGTTCCGTCGGACCTCCCACTCTCCTCCTTCGGATGGACGATCGACGCCGGTGGCCTGCGCCGCGCCGTCGAGACTCTGTGGCGCCAGTTCGGTTTGCCCATCGTGATCACCGAGAACGGCGTGGCCGACGAGGGCGACGAGTTGAGGCCCCGATTCTTCGTCGATCACCTCAGCGCGGTCTGCGAGGCCATCGAAGCCGGAGCCGACGTGCGCGGCTACCTCCATTGGACGGCTATGGATAACTTCGAGTGGGCCGAGGGCTACTCGAAGCGCTTCGGCTTGTTCTCCGTCGACCGCGAGACCCTGGAGCGGACACCCAAGCCGAGCGCGGCCGTGTTCGCCGAGATCTGCGGCACCAGGACGGTGGCGAGCGCTTAGACGACGGCCCTACGGTGCGAAGCCAGCTGGGGCTCCCGTCAGGGCGCGATGTACAAACCCCGCCGCCGAATCGCGGCGCGGTGGTGCTTGGAATCGCTACCATGGCCGAGACATCCCGCTGCCCTTGTGCAGGTTGCCTAGGAGTTGCACATGTCCCCTCGATCGACGGCCTACGAGGCGGGCGGAGAGCGCGAGCTGGCCGCGCACATCGCCGAGGCGGGGGTTCGTCACGTCCATCTCCAGTTCTGCGACGTCCTCGGCACCGTCAAGACGGTGACCATCCCCGCCGCCGGCCTGGAGGCCGCCCTCGAGCACGGGGTGTGGTTCGACGGCAGCTCGGTCGAAGGGTTCACCCGCACAGCCGAGAGCGACATGTACCTGGTGCCGGACCCAGCCACGCTGCAGGTGCTGCCGTGGGCGGCCGAGCCGACGGCTCGGCTGATCTGCTGGGCGCGCACACCCGACGGCGAGCCGTACAGCGGCGACCCGCGGGGCGCGCTGCAGCGGGCCGTCGACCACGCCGCCTCGCTCGGCTACGAGTACCGGGTTGGCCCCGAGATCGAGTTCTTCGTGCTCGAACGCGACGCCGCCGGTGCACCGCGTGCCCTCCAGGACGACGCGGCCGGGTACTTCGACGTCACCGGTGGCCGGGCCACAGACCTCCGTCAGGCGATGCTCGCAGCCGCCACGCGTGTCGGTGTCGAGGTCAACAGTGCGCACCACGAGGTCGCACCCGGCCAGCACGAGGTCGACCTGGCCGCCGGCGGCGCCCTCGCCGTTGCCGATGCGGTGGTGACATTCCGGCTTGCGCTGCAGGCGGTGGCGCAGCGCGCCGGCGTCGTCGCCAGCTTCATGCCCAAGCCGTTCAACGACCAACCGGGCAGCGGTATGCACGTGCACCAGAGTCTCGCTCGCAGCGGCGGCGGCAACGCGTTCGCCGGCGCCGATGACTACGGGCTCAGCGACGTGGCCAAGCATTTCATCGCCGGGCAGCTGCACCACGCCGCGGGCATGTGCCTGGTCCTCGCGCCGCTGGTCAACTCCTACAAGCGGCTGGTCCGCGGCCTCGAGGCACCCATCTTCCTCTCATGGGCGCGGACCAACCGCGGCGCCCTGGTCCGCGTCCCGCACGTTTCCCGCACGGAGGCCACGCGCGTCGAGCTGCGCAGCCCGGACCCGTCGTGCAACCCCTACCTCGCGTTCGCCGTGATGCTCCGCTGCGGGCTCGACGGCGTCGAGCGCAGGCTGGCATTGCCCCCGCCGGTCGAGGAGGCGCTCTACGGCTTCGACGAGGTCGAGCTGGAGCGGCGCAACGTGGGCGTGCTGCCCGACAACCTCAAGGACGCCGTCGACGCCTGCGCGGACGACGAGGTGGTGCGCGACGCGCTCGGCGACAACCTCACCGACCGCTTCCTCGAAGCCAAGCGCGCGGAGTGGCGCGACTACCGCGGCCAGGTGACGGGATGGGAGCTGGAGCGCTACCTGGAGCGGGCCTGAGGGTGGCGGCAACCTGATGGAAAGCCCGCTCATCACCGTGCGCGACGTGTGGCGCGGCGCGCTGCCCGAGGGCACCGAGCTTCTCGCCGGCGGCACGGGCCTGGACCGGCGCGTCGAATGGGCCACCACACTGCGCACCCGGCCACCGGCGTTCGAGGCGATCAAGGGGGGCGAGATGGCCCTGGTTCCGATCACCTCGATCCGGCTGCTCGACGAGCGGCTCGACCTCGCCGATGTCATGAACGGCCTCGCAGAGAAGGGCGGGATCGCCGTTGCCGTGGTCGGTGAAGCCTCGCCGGCCAGCCTCGGCGCCGCCGAACGACTGCTCATGCCGCTGCTGCGTCTCCCTGCAGGGACGCACGTGTCCGAGACGCAGCAGTCGGTGGTGCGCTACATCGTGGAACAGCGCACCGTCCTCCACGAGCAGGCGCAGCTCCTGCAGATGGAGCTCATGCAGCTGGCCCTTGGCGGGGCCGGCACCGACGCGATCGTCGCCCGGCTCGGAGAGCTCACC
>CATPAP010000136.1 GCA_955651875.1 Candidatus Dormiibacterota bacterium | reverse complement strand
CGTGAGGATCGATTCCATCGTGTCCTCGACCGAGTTGATGAAGCACGCCGAGGCCTGCGGGCGCGTGCCCGACACGCCGACGTTGAACCACACCGGGCTGTTGAAGCTCATCTTCTGGTGCAGCACCAGGTGGGTGAGCTCGTCCTGGAACGCCTGCGCGTCGCGCTCAGTGGCGAAGTAGCCACCCTCGCGGCCCCAGTCGGCGATCGTGTCGCAGACCCGCGAGATCAGCTGCTTGACGCTGGTCTCACGGCGCGGCGTGCCGAGCGGCCCGCGGAAGTACTTGCTGACCACCACGTTGGTGGCCATCTGCGACCACGACGCCGGGATCTCGACGTCCTTCTGCTCGAAGACCGTCTCGCCGCGCTCGTTGCCGATGACCGCGCTGCGCTTCTCCCAGGCCACCTCGTCGAAGGGATGCACACCGTCGCGGGTGAAACGGCGGGTGACCCGCAGCCCTGCTGCCTCGGAACCCTCGGCGTCGACGTTCGGCGTCGTTGCGCGGCCGCGCGGCTTGCGTGCGGTGCTGACGGCATCGCCACTACGGGAGGTGTCAGAGGCGGAGGCGGAGACAGGTCGGTCCACGGTTTTCCCTCGTCGATGATCCCGTCGGGGCGCTGCTACTTCTGCGACGTTGAGCCAGACTGCGCCCCCGGTCGAGTGGCCCCTGACATGGCCGTTGTGAACCCCAATTATCCCACATCTTGGGGGTCGCTCGCCCGGTGGCCCCCATATGTTGGTACGAGTCCGGCGGGACGTCAAGGGGGTGGCGTCCCCCATTCTGCGGCTGCGGGGCGGCGCAGCGCGCGTCCGAGATCGGGCTCAGTGCGCCACCAGGATGGAGCGGTGCAGCTCGGGCACGTCGACGCGGATCTCGCATCGCCGCCGGCCCGCGAGGAGCAGGAACTCACCGCGACCGGCATGCTCGACGAAGCGCCGCTGCCCATCGGTGAGACCGAAGGCGCGCTCCATCTGCGTCGCCTCCGCGGCGCGATGGCCGCCGAGCAGGACCGTCGCGCAGTTGGTGGCGACGACCGACCCCTCCTCGCTGCGGAGCAGGTCCTCGACGTTCTGCGTGGCGACGACCAGCGACGCGCCGTACTTGCGGCAGCGCCGCGCCAGCTGTACGAGGAGCTCGCGCAGCGGCGGATGGACGCAGAGCGCGCCCACCTCATCGAGCACGATGTGCCGCCGCCTGCGCTCGCTGCGCACCCGCGTCCACAGCCGCTGCGCGATCAGCAGGGTGGCCGCGGGGACGAACTCGTGCGGCAGGTCGCGCAGGGAGATGGCGCAGAGGCCGCCGTCGAGGTCGATGTCGCTGCGGCGGTTGAAGATCGACCCCAGCGGCTCGGCGCAGACGCGACGAAGCACCGTCGCCGCCCGTGGCGCGGTGCGCTCGAGCGCCGCAACGCAGTCGCCGAGCAGCACCACACGTCCGTCACGCGCCGCCGCGGCCACCGCGCCATGCAGCGCAGCGTCGACCCGGGCGCGCTCGACCTCGGAGAGCACGCTGCCGCAGAGGACGTTGACGAGGTCCACCGCGACCGGGATTGCCTCCACGGGCGTCGGCGCCGCATCGAAGACGTTCAGCGCCCCGCTTCGCAGTGAGCCGAGGCGCAGGTACTGGCCGCCGGCTGCGTGCATGAGGCGCTGGTACTCGCCCTCGGGATCGACGATCAGGGCGCCCGTGCCGTGAGCGGTGGCCTCGAGCACGAGCGCACCGAGCGTGAAGCTCTTGCCGTGCCCGCTGGTCGCGAAGACGGCGACGTTGGCGTTGCTGTGCTGGACGCTGTCGAACACATCGACGGCCACCGGCACGCCGGTGCGGCGGGTGAGGCCGCGGCGGTAGCCGGCCGGGTCGTCGCACACGGTCTCGGTCAGGGGGAGGCAGGTCGCGGCAGCGGCCGAGTCGACCAGCTTGCCCCAGCTGGGCTCCTCGCCCAGGAGGAGTGTGCTGCGGACCGCGCCGGCATGGCGCAGGTGTGCGTGTCGCAGTCGCAGGCCCGCCCCGGCGGCGGCCGCGCGGACGACCTCGGCGGCGTGGTGCGCGTCCGCCTCGGTCGCTCCCCGGGCCGCCACCGTGATCGAGAGCCGCAGTGGGCGCACCTCGTTTCTCGCCAGGCGATCGCGCAGCACCGACGCCGCCTCGAGGCCGACGTCGACGGCCGCGTCACCAATCCGTCCCCGGTCGAGGTCGAGGAGGCGGTCAGCGGTGAGGTTGCGCAGGCGGCGCTCCACCGCGCGATGCGCCGCCGACCCGTCCACCGGCACGAGATGGATCGACGCGTCGAACTCCGCGGCCGCAGCGAGCATGGCGTGCAGCCAGCCCAACGTCACCCCCCGTCCCGGCAGCCGCTCCAACTCGAGTCCGCAGCGCATCCCGCCGCACATGGCGACGCTGCGCACCCCCTCGTCCAGCGGCAAGTTCGTCGCAGGGGGATCGCCGGTGGCGGCCAGCCCGGTCTCGTCCACCGCCCGGCTGCGCAGCCCCGCCGAGCGCAGCATCTCGGCCGCCATTGCCAGCTGGCGGTGCAGCGCCGCCAGGTCGCCATCCCCACCGCGCATCACCGTGAGGACATCGCTGCGGAAGGCGGGCATCGCCGCCAGCACCTCTGCCTGGTGGCCGCGCACGGCGGCGTCAAGCGCGGCGGCGACACGGCTGCCCGCCGGGGGCGACGAGGCGGTGGGAGCCGCGACGCGACGCCGCCGCACGACGAACTGGAGGGGAACCTCGAGGCTGCAGAGCAAGCGCGCCATGGTGTCGACGCAGACGGACTGGGCGGCGGGTTCGAGGGCGGTGAGGTCGAGTGGGTCCAGCGCGATCGCGGCGACCGGCGCCATGCCGTCAGCCGTGCCAGGCGCGGCGTAGGCCGGCCCGCGTGGGGATCGCGCCCCCGTCCTCGGCCGCGCCCTCGAGGGCAGCCGCCAAGCGGCCGATTGCTGCGGCCGCAGGACCGGCGCCGTCGAGCGCCGCGGGGCGGTGGGTGTTCTCCGCGCGTACGAATGCCTCCTGCTCAGGGATCTCTGCGTCGAGGCAGCCGCCGAGGTCGGCCATCGCCTCGGTGATGTCGATGCCGGCGCGCCATCTGTTGACGACGTAGCCGATGCGGTCGCGCAGACCGAGCCGCCGCAGCACGGCGGTGCTCCGATACGCGTCGAGCACTCCGCCGGCGTTCGGGGTCAGGGTGACGTGCACTGTCTCGCAGCGCTGCAGCACCTCCAGGCAGCGCTCCCCGAGGTCGCAGTCGATGTCGACGACGACCACGCCCGCGCCGGCGCGTTCGGCCGCTTCGAGCGCCATCCCCACCCACTCTGCCGCCGCTCCCCGGGCGCGGTCGGGTGGTGGCCCGATGAAGACGAGCAGGCCGCTGTCGTGGGCCACCAGCGAGACCAGCTCGGCCGCGGGCGCGTCGGCGGGCAGCGGGATGCCGAGGCGCAGCGCAACCGCGGGGCTGCGCTGCGTCAGGTCGAGGAGCGCGACGCGCCGCCCCCGGCCGCCGGTGGCCGCTGCCGATCGGCCGCGGACGGCGAGAAGCGTGGCCACCTCGACGGCAAGGGTGGTGCGCCCCGTCCCGCCGTTGAGCGAGAAGAAGGCGATGACGTGGCTGCGCACCGGGCGCGCCGGCGCGCCGGCCACGGCGGCTGCCCGAGCGGGACGCCCCGCGGCCACGACGGACAGGCGTGGCGGCTCCGTGGGGTCGGCGCCGCTGCGGCTGACGGCGGCGTCGTGCCGGCGCAGCTTCAGCGGGATCGCCACCGCTCCGGACTCCAGCGCGCGCGGTACTGGGCGCATCCGCTGCCAGCGCTGCCGGAGGCGGGCCACGCGAACGTGACGCGTCCGCACCGTGAACCGGGCCAGCAGCACCGCCCACTCGAGCAGGGGTCGCCCGCCGAGGCGCCCCCACGCCAGCATCGCGCCGGCTGCGGTCGGGACGGCCGCGAGACACCAGTCGATCGCCCCCGGCAGCCCGCTGCGCAGCGCCGCGTACGCAGTCATCAGCGCCAGCACGAACACGCCGACCTCGCCGGCGGCTAGCCCGAAGGCCACGGTCTCGCGGCCGTCGAGGCCGTCGTTCATCGACACCTGTTCCATCGCGTCTCCCGATCGAACACCCGACAGCCCCCGGCGAGCCGGTCGACGCTACGCGCGCCCGGTGGACAGGCCGCCGACATCGACGGCGCACCCGGGCGCAGGTCACACGGCGGAGGCCGTCTCCAGCGCGCTCTCGAGCTGGGCACGCTCGGCGGCGGCGAGGGGGCGCGAGCGTCCTGCGGTGTAGTCGTACGCGACCAGCACGGACAGGCCGCGGGCGCAGATCGCGCCGTGCTGCTCGAGCACGTAGTCGATGGAGAACGAGCTGGTTCCGATGCGCACGACACGCGCCTGCACGGTCACGGGGTTGTCGTCGAGCACGAGCGGCCGCACGTAGTCGATCTCCAGCCGCGCGAGGATGACGCCATGGCTGGTGAGGTCATCGCCGCGACCGGCGAGGTCGCGCAGCAGGCCGATGCGCGTGTCCTCGAAGAGCGTCGCGAAACGGGCGTGATTGACGTGTCCCATGGCATCGGTGTCGGAGAAGCGCAGCTGGGCTCGATGCTCGTACATGCGCACGACTCTAGGGCGAGGGGCTCGCCGCGGCCGGCGGAGCGCGACCTCCCCGCATAATCTGCGTCCTGCTCGGCTGACCGGGGCGCCTGCCGGCCGAGCGCTGCGCTGAGGAGGACGACCGGTGCCCGCCATCCAGCCCGATCTGCAGCAGATGCTGGGCAACGTCCAGCCGATCGTGGTGGCCAACCGCGCCCCGCTCGCGCTCGAGGCGGCTGACGTGTTCCGCGGCACCCCGGAGCGGCTGGTCAGGGGCGCCGGTGGCCTGGTCACCGCGCTCAGCTCGCTGGCGGCGTCGACCCACGCGCTGTGGGTGGCCGTGGCGCGCGACGACAGCGACCGCGCGCTGGCCGCCCGCGGCGACCCGGCCGACCTCGTCACCGAGGACGGCCTGACCTACCGGGTGTCGTTCGTGCAACCGGAGCCACAGGCGTACGACCTCTACTACAGCTCCATCAGCAACCCGCTGCTGTGGTTCATCCAGCACTACCTCTGGGACCTGGCGCGTGAGCCGATCGTCGACACCGCGACCCGTTACGCGTGGCGAGAGGGATACCTTCGCGTCAACCAGATGGTCGCCGATCGTGTCATCGCGCAGGCCCGCGCGTCGAGCCGGCCAGCGCTCGTCTTCGTTGAGGACTACCAGCTCTACTGCGTCCCCGGCATGGTGCGCGCGGTGCTTGGAGATGTGCGCATCCAGCATTTCGTGCACATCCCGTGGCCGACCCCTCAGTACTGGACGATCCTCCCCACACCGATTCGCGACGGTATCCTCCAGGGCCTCCTTGGGGCGGACGTCGTCGGCTTCCAGACGCGCCGCGATGTGCGCAACTTCCTCTTCACCTGCGAGGAGAACCTCGGCCTGGTGGTCGACCTGCGCGGGCGCACGGTGTTGTACGAGGGACGTACGGTGCGAGTGCGCAACTATCCGATCAGCATCGACGTCGACGGCCTGCTCGCCCAGGCGCGGAGCGACGAGGTCCTTGCGGAGGAAGCGCTGTTGCTCTCCTGGCGCCCCGAGAAGCTGATCCTGCGCGTGGACCGTACCGACCTCAGCAAGAACATCGTGCGCGGCTTCCTCGCCTACGAGCGGATGCTGGAGAACCACCACGAGTTGCATGGCACAGTCCAGTTCTGGGCCTACCTGCAGCCCAGCCGCCAGGACATCGACGACTACCGCGCCTACCTCGGGAGCGTGCTCAGCATCGCCGCGCGCATCAACAGGCAGTTCAGCCGCGGCGGCTGGACCCCCATCCGCGTCGAGGTCGACGACGTCTGGGCGCGAGCGCTGGCCGGCTACCGGCAGTTCGACGTCCTCCTCGTCAACCCCATCTACGACGGCATGAACCTCGTGGCCAAGGAGGGGGTGGTCTGCAACCAGCGTGACGGGGTGCTCGTGCTCAGCGAGAACGCGGGTTCCCACGAGGAGCTCGGCGACTTCGCCCTCAGCGTCAACCCCTTCGACGTCGACGAGACGGCGGAGGCGCTGTACCTGGGACTGATGATGGACCCCGTGCAGAAGGTGGCCCGTGCCGAGCGGATCCGCGAGACCGTCCGCGCCGCGGACATCACCCGCTGGATCGCGCTCCAGCTCCAGGACCTCCGCGAGGTGATCGGCTGAGCCCCACTCCTAGTGCCCGAGCGCGGCGAAGCCGACCACGAACAGCCAGCTGACCACAGCGCCGACGGCGACCCACAACGCGGTCAGGCCCCGGTCGCCGAGGCGGCGGCGCTGGCTGCGGCGGCGCAGGTAGCGCTCGCGGACGTGCAGGGAGGCGGCTCCGCTGGGCGCACCGGCCAGGGACTGGGACTTGCGGATCGTGATGATCTCGGGCATGGTCTGGTTCGTGGTACGGGGACCGACACGATTCGGTTACGGCGATCTCGCCTGCGGTCGTCGGGGCTGTGGGCGCAGCCCATCTGCGCGTAGGATCGCGTGCACCCATGCCGTCCAATCGTGAAGGGGCCGCTCCCGCCGCCGGCCGGCCGCCCGTGACCGCCGCAGCCTCACCGGCGGGCCGCCTGGGTCTGGATAAGCCGATCTACACGATCAGCGTCGCTGCGGAGATCCTCGCCACCCATCCGCGCACCCTGATGATGTACGAGCACCTCCAGCTCGTCGTTCCCCAGCGCACCCCGACCAACAGGCGCCGCTACTCACAGCGCGACGTCCTCACCCTGCAGGCCATCCAGCGGCTGACGCGCCAGCACGGGCTCAACCTCAACGGGGCCAAGTACGTCATCCAGCTTCTGCGTCTGCTGTCGGAGAACGACATCCCGCGCCCCAGCAGACTCGAGGACGTGGACGTCAGTCACACGCGTCTGTGATGCGAAAGGCAGCCAGGCCGCTGTCATAAGATCGGGATGCTGGGAGGGGGTGTTACTCCCCGCGTATACTGTTGGGATCGAGAGGCCCGTGGCCGCTCGCCCATGAGGTGGAGATAGAGGTGAGCGAGGACAACGAGCAGG
>CATPAP010000135.1 GCA_955651875.1 Candidatus Dormiibacterota bacterium | reverse complement strand
TCTGGCAGACCGCGACCACCGCGCCGCACCACGCGAGCATGAACAGGTCCTGCGTGAGGAAGACGAGACCGGTTCCCGGGTACTCGCCGACGAGGGCGGCGAGCCCGCCGGCCACGACCATCAGCGACACCGGGAGCACATACGGAAGGCGCATCGTTCGGCGGGACGTATGGCCCCACGCCAGGACGCTGACGATGGACAGGACGGCGAACACGTCTGGGAGGGAGGTGTTGCCGGGACCCGACGGTTGCAGCAGTGGAAAGGTCGCGATCGTCGCCGCCGTGGTCAGCGCGGCGGCGCGACCCCATAGCGATGCGTCGCCGGCCATCGTGGTGTCGCGCGCGCGGCCGATGCGCCGCTCTGCAACCGCAAGTGTCGCAACGCTCATCGACAATCCTGTGTCGCGGCGATCGTGTGAGGCGATCCCGCAGGACACCCGATGAGACGGAGGTGGGCGCGCGCGAACCCCGGGTCGTCGGCGCGCGCGGCGACTTCCGCGATGCCGGCCACCAGGGCGTCGCGCCAGAGAGCGCCTGGAATCCCCAATCTGCGCATGGCGACGCGCACGAGGGTGCGCAGGAGGTCGCACATCCAGCCGTCTCCATCGAGCAGGTAGGCGATGCCGGCCCCCCAATCCGTCGCATGGAGTCCCGGGTGTCCGGCCACGGGCCGGCCCGGGCGGGTGTGCCGGTCGAGGTACAGCGCGTACGTGAGCGCGAACCGGGCGATGTCGCGAAGCGGCTCCCCGGCGGCGGACGCCTCCTCCCAGTCGACGACTCCACTGACGGAGCCGTCGCGGACCAGGATGTTGCCGCACCACAGGTCGCCGTGCACCACCGTGCGCGGCGCGTTGTACTCACGCAGCCGCGCGCATGCGGAGCGCACGGCGATGACGGTGTCGGCGACATTCGGCTCCTGTGCGAAGCGGGCGAGGATGCCGTCGGTGATGCCGGCATCCATCTCGACCGGGGCGGTGCCGGACGCCGTCTCGTGGTGCAGCCGCCGCAGCCACGTGGCCACCGCACCAAGGTCGCGCGACACGGCGACGGGCGACCGCGTGTGCCGCCACCGGTGGTACGCCGTCGTCATCGGCGCACCGGCGGCCAGGCTTGCGACCAGTGCGTCGCCGTGCGTCGCGCTGACCATCTCCACGACTCGCGGCACCGTCGATGCGATCAGCGGAGACGAAAGGGAGTGGAGCACGGTGAGGACCTGGGCCTCGCGTGCCACGGCGGCGGCTGCGACCGCGGTGGTCGGCACCTTGATCACCAGGGCCGAGGGCGATCCGTTGTTGCCGGCGGCCAGCGCGGGGAGAAGGAGCACTGTGAGCTTGGCATTCGGATCGCGCGATGTGCCCAGGACCGTGACGCGGAACCTGGCGTCGGCGAGAAGGTCGGACAGGTCGCGGCCCAACGGCATGGCGACGGGTTGCGCGGTCACAGCCGCCGACCGATGGCAATGCGCCAGCGCAGCAGCAGCCGGACCGGACGAAGCGGTGCCACACGCGCCGCGAGCCGGAGAAGTGCGTCGGCGGGCCCGGCCAACCGCACCAGGCCGGGCGGCACCGACAGCAGGTCGGTGCAGAGGACTGCCAGTGACGCACTGTCATCCTCGACCAGGTATGCCGGCGCGGCTCGCGTCGGCAGCGGGATCAGCTCCCGGGTGATGTCCACCCCGGCGTCGCGGGCGACCCGTCGCACGGCTCCGCGACTGCCGCGCAGCACCACGTTGCATCCGGGGTGCAGCCCGGCCACCGTGGCCGCCGCCGCGCGCTGACCGCTTCGGCCCGCGCCGATGTCGACGACCACCGCGTCCGGTGGCGTGACCAGCCTCCATCGGTCGGTCCAGGTTGACGTCATCGTTCAGTTGAGAACTGCGATCGGACGCAGGCGCGCAACCGGGTGGGACACGTCGTTGCCGACCAGGACGTCGAGGCCTGCCTGGACGCCGCGGTCATCGAGCTGCGGGACGCGCTCGGGGGAATACGAGTCGTATGAGAAGCGCAGCGTGCTCCGTCCCAGGTGGTCCGGTCCTGAGATCCCCCGCCGCGCAAAGTCGGCGATGATCGTGCCGGTGCCGTGACTCGTGCTGTTCAGCGTCGCCTGGGCGCCCTCGTTGGCAACGCACAGGAATGACGAGGTCCGGTTCGTTCCCGGCAAGAGGACGGGCTGTCCGGTAACGCCGAAGACGGGGTGGTGGCGCATCCGCGAGGCCGGAAAGGCACGCGAGGAGTTGTGGCGGTGAACCATGACGGTCTCGCCGTCCAGCTCCTCCTCGTACATGGAGTCGTGCGGCGAGTCGACGATCAGCCGGTCCGACGTGACCCCGAGCACGTCGCGCGCAAGCTCACGCAAGGCGGCGTACGTCGCCAGCCTGAACGCGAACCCGTAGTTCATGGCTACGGCGTTGGCGAGGAGAAGCCGCTCGCCCTCAGGGCTGTTCCGCGAGACCGGCGGACAACCGTCCGTGAAATAGAGAGCCAAGCGCGTGCGCAACTCCTCGACGGACCGCGCGGTCGCCAGGTGGAACAGTGGCTTCTGGAAGGCCATGATAGCGCGGTGCTTGCGCGGGTAATCCTGCCGTCGGCCGTAGAGGCGGCCGATCGCCCCGGTCAGGACGCCGCCGCCGCCGTGGTACTGCAGGGTGAGCTGGCCGAGCGCGACGCCCAAACGGTCGGCTGCATCCGCGTCGTAGATCTCCTCCACCCGCTGCAGCTCGATGAAGTGGTTGCTCGCGCCGATGATGCCGAAGCGCACCCGCGACAATTCGACCAGCAGACGCGGAAGCTGCCGGCGGGCGCGTGTCACACCGCCCAGCCGTTCGAGATCGAGCCGGCCACCCTCCTCGATGTTGCCAAGATCCGACGCGTCGATGTCAAAACGGTCGGCGGCAAAGTGCGCGCCCTCGAGCGCGCATCGCACCACTTCGGCGGCGGTGAGGTCGCGGCGGTTGCCGGCCGGGTGCGGCAGGCGCTCGCGGACGCGCGTGAAAAACTCGGTGACGGCACGTTCGGACGGTGGCGCGGCGTCGAACGCCACCAGGGCCATGCCGCAGTTGACCGCCGCGCTGGTGAGCGTGGGGCGGATGGTGTGCCGGGTCGCCACCGCGATGCTCGACGGCATCTCGACCTTGGCCTTGTGGTGGAAGTCCGGAAGCACCACGGGCGGCGCGGCCAGGTCGACGTCCTCCAGCGACTTGTCCATGCTCGACAGGAGCCGGGGGTCTGCCGGTACGTCCGGGCTCTCGAAGACTCGGAGCCGGCCGCCGCCCGCGACAGGGACCTGCAGCGACGCGGCGGCCGTGTCTCGGCTAACCAGGGTCACGCGCATGTGGTGGTCTCCAGCGGCCCGACCAGCTCGGCAAGCCGTGTACCGCGAACTGCAGGTAGGGTGATCTCGACACACGGCAGACGACGGGTGAGCGCAGCGGCGATTTCTACAATCGGGGGATGCACGTCACCGCAACCGGTCGCGGTGGAGAGCGTCGCCGCGAAGGCCCAGTACCGCCGTAGCTCCCCGGCCATGTAGGTGGAGGCAACGAGCGTCCGCGCGGCCGCCGAGGCGCTGCACGGACGCACCTGCGCGACCTGTGCTCGGCCCCGTCGCACCACGACGACAAGGTCGGGAGCCAGCGAATGGGCGCGCTGCGCCAACAACATCTCTCTGCGGCCATGGGGCATGCGCCTTCCCCCGCCGCCCTCAACGCGGATCGGCTCGACCACACCCCAGCAATCGCGACCGTCAGTCACCGACAGGTTGTCGGAGATGGCACGAGCGCCGTCAGCCACCTCCTGCAGCAGCAGGGTCGTCTTGCCCACCCCAGGCGGCCCGGCGAGCAGCGCGGTCGAACCTGCGGTGGTACAGGCCGGCGCATGCAGAGGCACAGCTCCGCGCGTCGATGACCACCACATCGCAGGGTAGTGGAGCAGTACCGAGCGCACGAGGAGGTGGAAGCGCGAGCGGAGGATCCACGCAGCCGCGTGACTGGTCACCGGCGGGCGCCAGCGATAGGTGGCCGTGGCCCGGCCGTCATGCACCGTCAGACGGAGATCGAAGCCGGACGTGCAGACGTCAAGCATGACGACCTCGGCCTCGCCGCTCCACGCGCCGCGGGTCAAAGGGGCAAGACCCGAAGTGTCGAACGGCTTGGCCGAGGTCTCAATGTTGATGTGCAGCGCGTCGTGCGTCCCGTCGACGCCCGCGCCGACCTCGCGCAACTCGCTGCCGCAGCACTCTGCGAGCAGGCGGTCGACCCACGGCAGGGCGCTGTTGACCGCCACGCGCACGCCGGCCGTGTCAACGACGGCCTGCATCACCAGTCGTCCGGGTACGGCGCCGCGGCGGCCGCAGCCTGTCCCGGCGTCGGCCGGTATCCGGGCACGAGCCGGCTGAGCAGGCGCCGCACCTCGGGTGCGTCGTTGACCTCGCTGGTCCGGTACAGCTCGCTCAGCCGCTCGTCGAGATCACAAGGGGTCCCGACCGACGCCCGCGATGACCAGATCTTCGGATGCGCCGTGAGCTCCCGTTGCTCGTTGTCGCTGACGAGCGTTTCGTCGAGCTTCTCGCCCGGCCGCAGCCCGGTGAAACGGATCACCAGCTCGCCGGTGCCCAGGTGAAGCTGATCGGCGTAGTTGTGGACGAGGTCCACGATGCGCACGGGATCGCCCATGTCGAGGACGAACACGTCGCCTCCATCGGCCATCGCTGCCGCCTCGACGACCAGTCCCACGGCCTCTTCCACGGTCATGAAGAAGCGGGTCACGTCAGGGTGCGTGATGGTGATCTCGTCCCCGCTCTCCATCTGCGAACGCAGAACCGACAGCAGAGAACCGCGGCTGCCGAGCACGTTGCCGAAGCGCACCGACGCCATCCGTGTGCCGCCACCGGCGTGGCGGCGGACCACCATCTCGGCGAGCCGCTTGGTGGCGCCCAGGATGGAGCTTGGATCAGCGGCCTTGTCGGTCGAGATCAGGATGAATCGTTCCACGCCCATGTCGACCGCGGCAGCGACGAGATTCTCGGTGCCGGCGACGTTGGACTTGATGCCCTCGCAGGGATGGCGCTCGAGGAGAGGGAGGTGCTTGTGTGCCGCAGCATGAAAGACGACCTCCGGGCGGAGATCCGCGAACAGCTGCCGCATCCGGCCGCGGTCGCGGATGTCGGCAATGATGATGTCGTCGCTGTCGAGCAGCCCCTGCCCGGTGAGGTCGAGCTGCAATCGGTGCAGGTTGGACTCGTCGTGGTCCAGCATGTAGAGCGCGGCCGGACCGAAGCGGTCGATCTGACGGCAGAGCTCACTGCCGATCGATCCACCGGCCCCGGTCACGAGAACACGCCGGCCCGCGACAACTGAGCGTGAAGCGGGGCGAACCACATGCACCTCGTCACGTCCGAGCAGGCCGTCGACGCGCACACTTCGCAGGTCAGTGAGGCGCGCATCGCGCTCGAGCGTGCTGACGAACGAGGACAGGTAGCGCACGGTCAGGCCGACTGACAGCGCCATGGTGGCGATCTCATTGATGCGCCTGTGTGGCAGCGAAGGGATGGTGACAAGCGCGGCGTCCGCGCGGTGCTCCGGGGCCACGTTGGCAAGGTCGGAGATCCGGCCGAGCACCGGGAGCCCGGCAACATGCCGCTTCGCCGGATCATCGTCGAGGAACCCAATCGGCACGATTCCGTAGTCGGGTGCGCGCCGAAGGCTCTGCGCCATGGTGCGACCCGCCTGGCCCG
>CATPAP010000134.1 GCA_955651875.1 Candidatus Dormiibacterota bacterium | reverse complement strand
GGATCGGCAGGTAGCGCAAACTCCATCCCTCCCGGCGCAGATCAAAGCCCGTGTGCACGTCCTCAGAGTGCTCGATCTGCGTCGTGCCGCCGATGGAATCTAGCGCCGCCCGGCGGTACACAGCACAGGAGCCGACGCAGATGGCCCCATTCAGGCGGTCCCGCGATACCTGAACCACCCGATAGAACAGCTCCTGGACGGCTCCTGCGCCACGCTCCATCCACGTCTGTGAGGACTGTTGGCGGAAGAACTGTGGCGTCTGAACGATGCCCAATGAGGGGTCCTTGTACATGTATGGCAACGTCTCGGCGAGAAAGTCATCTCGCGGTGCGAAGTCCGCATCGAAGATGACGATGAACTCACCGTTGGAGTTCTGGTAGCCGTGGAGAAGATTGCCAGCCTTCTTCAGCCAGCCCCGGTTCGGACGCACCACGTGTGTGAACCCAAATGCGGCCGCTTGCTCTGCAGCTCGCCAATCATCGGCGTCGTCCAGCACGTACACCGTGACGGTGCCCGGATAGGCAGCGGTGAGCCTGGCGACGTGCTTCCATGTGTTGGCCAGCAGAGCAAGTTCCTCACCACATATCGGAAGCCATACATCGACCGTGGGATACCGGAGTGGTGCCCACGATGCCACCAAGGCCTCGTGTGTCCTCAGGTCGAAGTTGCGGCTCGTGAGATTCACCCGCAGCGAGATCAGGTAGTAGACGAGAGTGAAGCCGAGGAAGGGCATGAAAAACCACAGCCAGCCGCTGAAGCGGAGTAGGTGAAATTGGCTGATTGAGAGGCAGGCAAGGCTCAGCATCGAGGCGACGAGGAGCACCGAGAGTTGGCGATGGATGTAGAGATGCTTCTCGTCGTCGCTTGGCGGAGTCGGGAGGACGACCTCCTGGGACCGCGGGGGAGTCGTCAGGACAAGCGCCCCACCCGGGAGCGGCGACGGTCGTCCGACCAGTTCCTGCGTGGTCATGACGATTGAGGCTGGAGACGCCAGATCACGTAGGTGTTGCGCGATCCATTCCCGTCGTACGTCGTGGCGTCACCCACCCACTGGTAGCGCTTGCTCGTGTGTATCGCAGTGGCCACGGCCCGGTCTACAGGGGCCTCCTGGCCGAAGGACAGGGCGATCACCGAGAAATACCCATGATCGACGGCTGCTGCATAAGCGGCCGGACCCCGCAGACTGGTGCTGCTGCCGGGTGGCGTGTACGAGAAGTAAAAGGTGTCCTGCCAGTGGGGCAGACCGAGCTCGTACTGGAGATAGTATCTGGCCGTCTCGGCGTCATCCATCAGGACCGGCCCGGTCCCGTGGGCCACCAATGGGCGCAGGGCGGCGACCACCTGGGTGGAGGGCGCCCAGTTGTCGTTGCGCAGGGCCTGAGCGGTGCCGGCAAACCCCATCGGCACAAGAACGCTTGCGGCGACGGGATACCGCCAAACATCGCGCGGTCGCCATCCAACCACTTTGGACAGCAGCCAGCCGGCGGCGACCGCTCCGAACCAAGCTCCAAACGTCACGTGCTTGCTCAGCGAAACCACGGTCTGAATGCGTGCCTGGTTCAACGGGGCAAGCGCAACCGCAGCCGCGAGAACGGCTAACAGGCCGACGACCGCCCAACCCCCCTTGCGACGCCACGCGAGCACGGCCGCAAACCCGACGCCAAGTGCGGCTAAACAGCCGATCGCACCTACCCAGGTCCAGGACACGTGCAACACCGTGGCGGCTGGCGTCGTCGCAGTTGCTCGGTTGAGCGTCGTGGACAGGATCCCAGTCAGGTACTCGGGCGGCGCCAGCCCGACGAGCAGTGCCAGGCCAAGGATCAGCAAGGCGAGCATCGTACCGACGGTGCGAATGGCCGGTCGGCGACCGTGCAACTGAAGCACAGCAAAGAATGCCAACGCGAGAACGACCGGATCGTAGAGCGCTGAGGCGTATTTTGTGGCGTTCGCCAGCACCAACACCGGTATGGCGACATAGATGGCGCTCCTGGTCGTTGCAGTGGCGGCGGAGCGGACCGCGATCCATGCGGCGAGCGCGATCAGCATCAACGCCATGGCGTCGAAGGTGGCGAAGGCGCCGAGGAACTGGGTGCCTTGCGTGGTCACGAAGACGGCAGCGCCCAGCCAGCCGGCAGGCCGCCCCCAGAGCCGGCGCGCGGTGGCATAGCACAACGTCGTAGTGATGAGCATGAAACCCATGCTCATGAACCTTGCTGCGGTCAATCCACCCACGCCATCAGCGAGGGCGGCGAGAACCGGATAGATGGTGGGCGCGCCTGAGAAGTACGTCGGAAAGTGCATGTTCGGACCACCGCTATGCCAGGACTGCAGCAGGAAATGCCCGGCCGACAGATACGTTGCCTCATCGATGAAAGCCGTGTCGTGGAAGATGAGCCGATATGACAGCCAAGCCTGGACGCCAAGTATTCCGCCAAGTGGGACCAGAGAAGCGACCCGCGTGGCAGCAGGCCGTAATGACCGCAAGCCCGGCCGCACAAGCCGGCCTAGATGCCGGATGAAGCGAAGCCCCTCGCGCGCACCGGCCTTTGAG
>CATPAP010000133.1 GCA_955651875.1 Candidatus Dormiibacterota bacterium | reverse complement strand
ATTGAGAAGCAGGACACTGGTCACCCCCGATGCGGCGACCATCGCCGCGAGCGCGAGGCGCGCGAGCAGGGTTGAGCGCGCCGCCCACAGCAAACGCGCCGCCACCGCCGCCACCCCGGCCACACCGGGGGCGAGCGCCACTGTGTAGTAGGGATGGATGATGCCGCCCATCAGCGAGAACACCGCGCCGGTAAGGAGGAACCAGCCGCCCCATAGGAGCAATGCCGCGCGTGTGCGATCCCCCCGTGGAGCACGCCGCGTGAACCACACGCCGCTGACCAGTCCGATCAGCGCGGCCGCGATGAGCCAGGCAATCTGTGTGCCCATCTCGGTGTTGAAGAGTCGCAGCAGCCCCGGGGTACCGCTGAAGTTGGCGCCGCCGCCGCCGTTGGTGGAGGTCCCGGTGAGCCGGCCAAAGCCGTTGTAGCCGAAGATCAACTGGAGGACGCTGTTGTCCGTCGACCCACCGATGAATGGCCGGTCGGCGGCGGGCGTCAGGGTAACTGCGGCCACCCACCACCCCGCCGAGACCACGGTGGCGAGGGCGCCTGCCAGCAGCTGGACGATGCGACGGCGCCACGAGCCCGGCGCGGCAAGGAAGTACACCAGCGCGAATACCGGCAGCACGAGGACCGCCTGCAGCATCTTGGTGAGGAAGCCGAAACCGATGAAGGTGCCGCACAGGATCATCCAGCGCGTGCTGCCGCTTTCGATCGCGCGAACGATCGCGTAGGCGCCGGCGACGAGCAACAGCACGAGGAGGGCGTCGGGGTTGTTGAAGCGGAACATCAGTGCTGCCACTGGGGTCAGCGCCAGCGCGCTCGCCGCCAGGAAGCCGGCGCCCGGTCCCGACCACCGGCGCACCGTTGCGAACAGCAGGGCCACCGCGCCAACGCCCTCGAGCGCCTGCGGGACCAGCATGCTCCAACTCGAGAAGCCGAAGATCCGCGACGAAATCTCCATCACCCACAGCGACGCGGGCGGCTTGTCGACAGTGATGAAGTTCGATGCGTCGAACGAACCGAAGAAGAACGCCTTCCAGCTCTTCGTTCCAGCCAGCACGGCGGCGGAGTAGTAGTCGTTGGCCGTACCAGACGCGCCGAGCCCCCAGATGTACAGGACGGCGGTGCCGATCAGCAGCGCCAGCAGGGACGGTCGAACCCAGACTGGTTGGTCGATGGGTCCGCGCAGAACGCGGGCGCGCCAGGCTCGCGCCCGGGTGAGCGCCGCCGGGTGTCCCAGGATGCCGGTGCGGATTGCCTTGCTGATCAACGGTCGTCTCCGAGTTGGGGGTTTGGTCGCGCAGGACCGAGCGAGACATACGGTGAGGTGCGAGGCTGTGCGCACCAGGTGACCCTGCTGAGGATTCGCTGTGTGGTGGCTGGTCTGGCGTCGGCACTGGGCTCAGCGTCGTCGTTCTCGACTGCGTCAGGCGGCGAGCGGCATGGAAGGCGGCGGCGACGCCGCTGCGGCACCTCCCGAGTGGTCGTCGGTGGGCACCGCGTACCGTTGCAGCAGCAGGTAGCGGATCACGGTTGCCAGCGCCGTCGCCAGCAGTGTCGCTGCGACCTCGGCGGCGATCGCCGGCCTCTGACTGATGAGGTGCACAACACCGAGCGCTCCGGTGGTCATGAGCAACGCGCACAGCAGTGAGGCGACGCCGGTGAGGTGCGCCGCCATTCGCCTTTCACCGCCACGCACACCGAACGTGAACAATCGGTTCGCCTCGGTGTTTACACCGGTGCTTAGCACCAGCGCGATGGCGTTGGCGACAACGGCTGTGGTGACGTGTGCCAGGCCCGCGAACATGCCGCTGTAGAGGAGAGTCGATGCGACACCTACGCCCGCAAACCGCGCCAGTCGCCTTCCGGCGATGCCCTCGGTGCGCAAACGGGCGATGCCGCGTAGGTCGAGCCATGCGGTCTTGAGGATCGCCACGCGGCTGTCCGGGTCGTCTGTCCACGAGACGGGAAGTTCCGCGACCGTGTAGCCGTGCTGCTCGGCGCGCACCAACAACTCGGTGTCAAAGAACCAGGCGTTGTCCTCGACGAATGGGACCAGACGTCGGGCCACCTCGCCGCGCACAGCCTTGAAGCCGCATTGGGCGTCATGAAAGCCGACCCGCAGCACGATCCTCAGGAGCCGGTTGTAGCTGCGGGAGATGACCTCGCGTCGCGGTCCGCGGGTAACGCGTGACTCTTTGAGCAGGCGGCTTCCAATGGCCAGGTCCGCGCCGCCGCGGGTGATGAGGCGCACCAGGGGGGCCAGCTGTGCCAGATCCGTCGAGAGATCGACGTCCATGTAGGCGACGACGTCGGCGGTGCTGGCGAGCCATGCGGTGCGAAGGGCACGCCCACGGCCGCGTGCGCTGAGATGGAGAACGGAGACGTTGTCGAACAGTTCGGCCAGCCCGGCAGCAATCTTCAGCGTCGCGTCCGTGCTGCCGTTGTCCGCGATAATGATCCGGCCGCTGAAGCCGAGCTGTCCGGCGAGGTGCGCCCGCAAGCGTCGTACCGAATGCCCGAGCGTCGCCGCCTCGTTGAGAACAGGGATCACGATATCGACGGCGGGGATTGCCGTGTCGCGCCGCCGTGCGACCCGACGGTGCGGGGGCGGGACGACAACTGTGGGGTCCATGCGAGCACGTTCGGGCCGGCAGCTGCGGCCGCTCGGTGAGTTGCATCAGAGCATGCTGTGGAAGTGGTCGAGCGAGGCAGCCGTCGTCGCGGCGACCCGCCTGCAGCCGGTCACGTCGGACCCGTCAGGCCATGCGACCGGTCCACCATCCGCGATGGCGGACCGTCCTCGTCGACGAGACCACGGCCGTGGTGCAGCGCTGGCGTCATGTCGATCACCGCGCCTCAGCAGGGCTGTGGCGCCTCTTTGAGACTCCACGTATCGAAGCCTGGCCGGGTGCGGATTGCGCCGGATTGGAATTCGCCGAGATCGGCACATCTCCAGCGGTAGGGCTGGAGCGGACGACGAGGCTCGAACTCGCGACCCGTACCTTGGCAAGGTACCGCTCCAATTCTGTATTCGGGAGTGGTCGAAAATGGCCTCTAGACGACTACTTCCCCCAATTTCCAGGGGTCCACGCTGATCACAGGGAAGCGACGCAGATCGCCCAGCCGTCCACGTTGATCACAAAATGGCCGCAATCGCCCGGGGGCAGTGCACGTGCGCTCGGGCGCCACCAGCGGCTCGTTGGTAGCCGTGCTCAGGGGAGGAGGGTGCGAGTAAGGGTCTCGCTGAGCCACTCTGCGTAGTGCTCGGCCGACCATTCGCGGTTCACTCGGAAAAGGCGGTGGACCTCGGGGCTGGTCAGGGTCCAGATGATGGCCGCTGCGTCGTCGGTGGTGACACCCTTTCGAAGGGGACCGTTGGCAGCAACCCAGCTCGCGACGACCTGCTGGTTTCGGTAGCGCTGTTCCCGGAAGCCTTGCCGGAGTGCAGCAATGTCGGAATCGACGGCCGCGGCGCTGCTCATGATGTCGGCGGCGGGGCGGGTACGCTCGATGTTGGCGCTGATCCCCGCAGCAAAGAGGTCGAGCTGCCGGCGTTGATCACGCTCTTGCCGGACGGCCTGGGGACCGGGCCGCGAGAGCATGTCGACTGGCTCGGCGTCTCCGCCTGCGCGAAGGTCCATCAGCGCCTGGAGGATGCCGCGCTTCCTTCCGAAAGCGGCGAACACCGTATCGGCTGCCACCTGGGCCTCCGCGGCGATGTTCTCCACGGTTGCTCCGGCATACCCCTGCTGCGCGAAGCAGCGTTCGGCGGCTTCCAGGATGCGCAGCCGTGTCTGCCGAGCCTGCTCCTGGCGCAACGTGGAGTGGTACGAGCGGCGTGGCTTGACTCGAGGCATGAATATATCCTACTATCGCACCATTCAATCCAGTAACACTAGGCTGATATAGCTAGGAGTGCGAATGTACGGTTTCACCCAGGACCTTCCCATCACCCCGGAGATCTATGCGCGGATTAGGGAGGGGTTGGGAGCTGAGACACCTGAGGGGATGATCGTCCATGTCGTGACCAGGCACGACGATGGCCTTCGCTATACGGACGTGTGGGAATCGCGGGAGCTCTGCGATCGCTTCCTCGAGGAGCGCGTCCATCCAATTCTCGAGCGGGCCTTCGCGTCCGAGGGCGGTCAGCTGCCACCGGAGCCGCCTCGTTGCGACGTTGATGTCGTCGACGTGTGGCGTGGCCGCTAGGAAGGATGGAGGAAGGACCGTGCCGGTTGGTTTTCGCCTCCTGTACCAGCTCGGCATTACCCCGTGGGAACATGAGACACCGACCCAGGTGAAAGAAGCCGCTGTCGGCGCAGCTGCGTCGCCGGGCCGCGCCCTCGACGTTGGTTGCGGGACCGGCCGCGACGCAGTGTTCCTTGCCGAGAATGGCTGGACGGTGACAGGGGTCGATGCGGTACCGCGGGCACTGGATACCGCACGCCGGCGTAGCCAGGCGGCCAACGTGGAGGTGCGTTGGGTGGCTGGCGACGTCACACGCATGCAGCAGTTCGACATCGGCGATGGCCATGATCTGGTGCTGGACGTGGGCTGTTTCCACGGACTTAGCGATCACCGGCGGGCGCTCTGTGCGACCGGGATCACCTCGGTGGCGGCGCCCGGCGCACTCCTACTGATGATGGCGTTCCAACCCGGCCGGCGCGGTCCGCTCCCCCGGGGCATCAGCGCGGAGGAGATTGCCGATGACTTCGGAGAAGCCTGGACGCTCCGGTCGGCGACCCTGGACGAGGGGGTGAAACTACCTGGTCCACTACGCAACGCCAAACCGACCTGGTACACGTTGCGAAAGCAGGCTGCGTGAGGGAGGTGGACTAGCCGAGGCTGTCTGACGAAGCCGTCAACGCCGCCGGCGCCATCGAGGGCGATAAACTCGAAGCGGAAAGCCAACTGAATGATCCGGTTCGGGAGAGAGCGCGCATCACCCGACTTCAGGCCTGCATCCCTTCGCGGTAGCCCCCTGGTCGTTGCAGTTACGCTGGCAAGCGCGGCGTGCGCATGCCGTTGAACCGAGAACCGATGACCTCCGCCACGCCGGTGAGCTCGACGTGAGGAAACTGTCGATGCAATTCGGTCGCGTCGAAGCGCATGTCAATCGTGTCAAGGGCGATCCCGGCTTGGATCATGCCCGCAACATCGGGCTTGAACACCCTCACCACTTGCCGTGACAGCCGCATGACCGGCACCGGGACGTGTCGCACCGTGGCCTTCCGACCAGACGCGAGCTCAATCTGCTGTACGAGCTGATTGAAGCTCAGGTTGTCCGGTCCGCCGATGTCAAGAACTGCACCCCCGAGACTGGGATCGAGCAACGCGAGCTCGACGAAGCTGGCGACGTCCCGCTCGCAGCTGAAGTTGACGGGGTTGTCGCCTCTACCGAACACCGTGGTCTTCCCCTTCTTCACGATGGGGTCGCCGACGATCCCGGCCCAGAGCTCCATGAAGGGAGTGGGACGCACGATCGTCCAGTCGAGCCGGCTCGCGCGAAGGGCGTCCTCCGCAGCGCGCTTCATGCGAGCGAGTTCCATCGGGTGACTGGCGCGGGCATCGTGCATGGACAGCAGCACGAAGCGGCGAACACCCGCGGCCTCGGCTGCCCGCAGGAGGTTGACGTTGCCCTCGAAGTCCACCGCCCGCGGTCCGGGCCCTCCCGGTCCGAACCCCGTCACCGCCGAGGCCACCGCATCGACGCCGTGCATCGCCTCGTCCAAGGACTGCGGATTCCGGACATCGCCGACCGCGAATTCCGGCGCGTCACCCAATCGCTGCCGGGCACGCTCCGAGTTGCGCGTCAAGACCCGGACGCGACTGCCACGCGCAGTGAGGCGCGGGATCAGCTCGGTCCCAAGATGGCCGGTGCCACCGGCGACCAGGATCACGGGCGCACCACCTGGTCGCGCACCGCGACGTCAACGGTGGCGTCACTCTCGTCCACCGGCTCGAGGTAGAAGCGAGCCCAGCGGACGACGCCGCTGCCCACGCCGAATAAGATGCAGCCGCGCAGGAAATGGGCAGTCCCGTCCCGGCGCGTTCCGCGCATCTCCCATTCGGACCAGACGGTGTCGCCGTCGACTGCAGTCCGCGTGAT
>CATPAP010000132.1 GCA_955651875.1 Candidatus Dormiibacterota bacterium | reverse complement strand
GCGACGGATGTACGGCAGCGCCTCGATGAGGGTGTGCGCCCTGCGCAGGCGCTCCTCGAGGGTCTCGATGGTCACTGGGGTTTCCTCATGTCGTGTAGTCGGCATTGATGTGGACGTATTCCGGCGAGAGATCACATCCCCAGGCGCGGCCGCTGCCCTCGCCGACGCCGAGGTCGACCTCGATGTCGACGCGCATACGGCTGAACGCGGCCCGGATGCCGTCGAGGTCGACGGGAACAGGCTGGCCGGCGGCGAAGACGTCGACGCCGCCGATGGCGACGCGGCAGCGGTCCAGCGTGAAGCCCGCGCCACTCCGTCCCAGCGCGGCGACGATGCGCCCCCAGTTGGGGTCGGCTCCGTGCACGGCCGACTTCACCAGCGAGCTGAGCACCACGGTCCGTGCCGCACCGTGCGCCTGGGTGTCGTCGGCGGCGCCGCGGACGGCCACGCAGATGGACTTGGTGGCTCCCTCGGCGTCGGCGGCGAGCTGCTCGACGAGCGAGAGGCACACCTCCTCGACCGCGCCGCGCAATGCACCGAACGCAAGAGTCCCCGGCCTCACCGCCGCGCCACCAGCCGCCCCGTTGGCGAGGAGCAGCACGGTGTCGTTGGTCGAGGTGTCCCCGTCGATGCTCAGGCAGTTGAAGGTGCGCGAGCAGACCTCGGTGAGCATCGACTGCAGGGACTCGCGATCCACCGTGGCGTCGGTGGTGAGGAAGCCAAGCAGGGTCGCCATGTCGGGGTGGATCATCCCCGCCCCCTTGGCCATGCCCCCGACGGTGCAGACGGTCTCGCCGATGCGCACGGCCGCCGCCGCCGTCTTGGTCACTGTGTCGGTGGTCATGATCGCTTGCGCCGCCGGCTCGCCTCCACCGGCGTCGAGCCCGGAGGCAGCAGCACGCACGCCGTCGAGGATGCGATCCATCGGCATCAGGCGGCCGATGACCCCCGTGCTGCACACCAGCACCTCCGACGGATCGGCGTCACAGCAGTCCGCGGCTGTCGCGGCCATGCGCAGCGCGTCGCGGAAACCCTGCGGCCCGGTGCACGCATTGGCGTTGCCGCTGTTGACGACGACGGCACGGACCGGGGCATTGCGGCGCAGCGTCAGCTGGCTGATCACCACCGGCGCCGCCTTGACGACGTTGCGCGTGAAGACGCCGGCCGCGGTGCATGGACGGTCGCTGACGACGAGCGCGACGTCAAGCCGGAGGTCGTCACCGTCACCGCGGATGCCCGCGGCCGCGGCGGCGGCGCGGAATCCGGCGGACGCGCAAACTCCGACGCGCTCTGCGGCGAGCGGCCGGCTCATGGCCATGGCGACACGGTGGGGAGACCGGCCGACTCGGGAAGCCCGAAACGCACATTCATCGCCTGGACTCCCTGTCCTGCGGCGCCCTTGACCAGGTTGTCGATGGCCACGGTGACCACCACCGTGCCTCCCTGCGCCGTGCAGTTGACCGCGGCGACGTTGCTGCCGAGCACGCTCTTCGTCGGCGGTGGCGCCTCGTCATAACGGAGGAAGGTCTGTGCCTCGCAGAACTCGCGGTAGCAGCTCTGCACCGTGTCCGGCGCGATCCCGCTGCGCGGCTGGAGGTAGACGGTGGCGAGAATGCCGCGAGTCATGGGTACGAGGTGGGGAACGAAGGTGAGCGAGACATCGTCCGGCGTCGACGTCTGCATGTGCACGAGCATCTCGCCGGCGTGGCGGTGTCCACCGACCCCGTAGGCGCGCACCGACTCGTTCACCTCGGCGAAATGCGCGGTGCGTGACGGCGACCGGCCGGCACCGCTGACGCCGCTCTTGGCGTCGACGATGACGCGCGGTTCCACCAGTCCGGCACGCAGGGCGGGCACACTGGCGAGCAGGGCGGCCGTCGGGTAGCAGCCGGGGACGGCGATGAGGTCCGTGCCGCGCAGGCGGTCGCGCTCGAACTCCACGAGGCCGTACACGGCCCGCTCGAGGAGACCCGGGGTGGGATGCGCGCTGCCATACCAGCGTTCGTACGCCTGCGGATCCGTCAGGCGAAAGTCGGCGCTGGTGTCGATGACCACCGCACCGCTGTCGAGCCAGTCCTGGGCGTGGGTGGCGGCAACGGTGTGCGGGAGCGCCGCGAACACCACGTCGGCGCCGGCGACGTGGAGCCCATCCTCAACGACCAGGTCCACACCGCTTCCCGGCAGCGCCGCAGAGAAGCGACGCCCCGCCCAGCTGCGGCCCAGCAGGGTGGTCAGCTCGACGTCCGGGTGGGCGGCGAGGAGGTCCACGCACTGCGTGCCGATGTACCCGGTGCAGCCGACGACGGCGACACGAAGACGCTGGGAGGAGGCCACCACAGCAGTGTAGCCGCTGGCTGTATATTTATGCAGAACGGGGACTGCGGCGCTTCGAGGGCCTCTTGCCTGCCGGGGCACGCCGGCGCAGGCCGCGGACGCCCATCGTGCGGCTCCTGGCGCGCTCGATGTTGACCGCCGCGCCGATCAGCGCCAGGTGGGTGAACGCCTGCGGAAAGTTGCCGAGAAGGTCGGCGGTGCGTGTGTCGGCTTCCTCGGAGTACAGCAGCAGTGGCGAGGAGAACGCGAGCAGCTTCTCGAACCACAGCTGCGCCTTCTCCTGCTGACCGACGTGGGCGAGCGCGTCGGCCAGCCAGAACGAGCAGAGCAGGAAGGCACCCTCGTCACCGGGCAGCCCGTCACCACCTCGTGCCATGTCATAGCGGTGGACGAGGACACCGTCGCCGAGGTGCGTCCCCACGGCTTCGATCGTGCCGAGAAGCCTGGGATCGTCATCGGCAAGGAAGCGCACCTGGGCCATGCGCAGCATGGAGGCGTCGAGCTCTTCGCCGTCGAGGGCCTGGGTGAAGCTGTTGAGGCGCTTGGAGAAGCCGCGTGAGGTGACCGCCTTGTGAATGTCGCGACGCGCCGCCCGCCACCGCGCCCCCTCGTGGGGCAGGTCGAATCGATCGGCGATGCGCAGACCGCGGTCGACAGCCACCCAGCACATCATCTTGCTGTACGTGTAGTTCTGGTCCCGGCCGCGAGGCTCCCAGATCGACGCATCGGGCAGCTCCCACCTGTCGATCGCCAGGTTGACGACCGCGCGCAGCTCAGCCCACAGGCTCTGGCTGATGACGCCCCCGAACCGAGCGTACAGGTATGCGCTGTCGAGCAGCTCACCGTACACGTCGAGCTGGAGCTGGTGGATGGCGGCGTTGCCGATGCGCACCGGTGAGGAGTTGCGGTAGCCGCTGAGCTGATCGAGCACCACCTCGTCGGCCCGGGCCTCGCCGTCGAGTGTGTAGAGGTTGGCGACGTCGGTGCCGTGCCGGGCGAGGCCGATGTGCATCAGCCAGGAGAAGAACGCGTTTGCCTCCGCGACCATGCCGACCTGGAAGAACGCATACAACGTGAAGGAGGCATCGCGCAGCCATGTGAACCGGTAATCCCAGTTGCGTGGGCCGCCGATCTGCTCAGGAATGCTGGTCGTCGGTGCGGCGACCATGGCACCCGTCGGTGCGTACGTCATCAGCTTGAGCGCAAGCGCCGAGCGGACCACGTGCTTCTCGTATGGGCCCTCATACCTGCAGCGGTCGATCCATTTCCACCAGAACTCTTGGGTGCCACGTGCGAGGTCGCGCGCGTGCTCGACGCTCCATTGTCGCTGCAGGCTCGTGCATGGCCCGCACCTGTCGCTCCGAAGCGCCAGCGCGATCACGTCCCCGGCCCGCATCCGCCAGCGCGCCGTGGCGCCGGACACCTCCACCGTGGACTGCAGGCAGACGTGGAGCGCCGCGCTGTTGGCGTGCACGCGCCAGCCCTGCGCCCTAAAACGCACCCGCCCGGCTGCGTAGTCGGGCGCCGGCTTGAACTGGTGTCGCATGGCCACCGTGCCCGTGAGGCACTCGACGATCCGCACCACCCGCGGCTCACGATGGGGTCGGGCGTGGTGCTCGATCGTGTCCTCGTCGACGGGCATGAAGTCGGTGATCACCACCATGCCGTCGGCGGTCGTGAAGATGGTCTCGAGGATGTTGCTGCGATCCCGGTATCGTGGTACGGCGCGGTACGCGTCGACAGGACACACCTGCCAGTGCCCCCCCCGACTGGCGTCGAGGATGCGCCCGAACAACGAGGGGTCATCGAATCGCGGCAGGCAGAGCCAATCGATGCTGCCGTCGCTGCCGACGAGCGCCGCGCTGCGACAGTCGCCGATCAAGCCATAGGCGGCGATGGGCAGGTAGCCGTCGGTCCGGGCGAACCCGAGGGTCATGGGCGGTGCCGCCAGCGCCGCCACCACGGCGTCGCCGGGATGCCGAGCAGCTCGGCGACACGGTCGAAGTCGGCGCGGGCGGAGTCACGGTCACCGGCGGTCCACGCGGTGACGCCGCGGTTGTACACCGCCGCCGGGTCATCGGGTTCGAGCTCTGCGGCGCGCGCCGCGTGCGCAGAGGCGCCGTCGCCATCGCCGCAGCGTGCGAGCACGGTGGCGAGGGTGGTGTGCGCGCGCGCGGAACGTTCGTCTCCTGCCACCGCACGCTGGGCTGCGGCGAGGGCACCGGCGTCTTCCCCGCGAGTCGAGCGCACCGCGGCAGCGAGCACCAGGCGCTCCGGATCGTCAGGGGATTCGGCGAGGAGAGACTCAGCGCGGGCGGCGGCGTCCGGGGCATTGAGGTCGAATCCCCAGCGCGCGGACATGCGCGCCTGGCTGCGCGCGTGCAGCGGGAGCCTGAGCCGTTCCGCTGCCGCCGGCAGGTGTGGACGCGGGGTTCCTGTGGCTGCCGGGGTGGACGCGTGGGCAGGAGTGGATGGCACTTCGGCCGAGTGTAGCCACGTGCGCGCGCGCACTGGACGACGGTCATTCTGGCTCGAAATCACGACAGCGTGACACGACCTCAGTACTGGTCTTCGGGCCGTCCCTCGTCGTCGTCGTCGTTCTCCTCCGCGGCCGCGGCCACAGCGGGCTCGAACTCGTCGTCGAGCTCCTGCATGCCGGCGAGCTCCTCGCTCTCGGGCGCGGCGCCGGCGGGAGGGCCACCGTCGTCGTCGCCGTCACCGTCGCCGAAGACCTCGTCGTCGACACCGCGTTCGGAGAGCAGGGACTCCTTGGCGTAGGGCCGGAAGGCGTCCCGGCGGGCGGTCCTGAGCACGGGGAACGACGACTTCCTCGAGTTCTCCGGCGCCTGGAAGATCTCGCGGATGATCAGCTCGATGCGCTCCTCCTCGACTCGCGCGACCGCGGCGGAGTAGCGGTTGCCGGTCTCCATGAGGGGACGCAGCCGATGGCTGAGCTTGGACTCGACGGCTCCGAGCGCCACGCCTCGCGAGGTCTCGGCGAGCAACTGGGTGCCGGAGGCGATCAGCGCCACCGTGTCGCCTGGCGTGACGGCGACCCCGACCGCCGCCCCCCCGCGCGGCGGGGCCAGCGTGGTCCGCCCACTCTTGCCAGGTTCCTCGGTGAAGAGGTCCACGTCGATCGCGCCCGACGCGGCCGCGGGGCGCGCGCGAGCCTCGAGCAGCGCGCCGATGCGGCGCACCTGCTTCTGGGCGATCAGGTTGAGCGGATTGAGGTCGAGCGAGGACTGATAGGCGCTCAGGGCCTCCTGCAGATTGCCAAGCTCGCTCTTCGCCTTTCCCAGCCGGTTGTACGTCTCCTCGTCCGGGCCATGGCGCTCGATGAGAGCCTCGTTGACGGCCACCGCGTGGGACCAACGACTCTCGAGCGCTGCTGCGATCGCCTCTTCGACGAACAGGCTGCGAGGCTTGACATGCTCCGCTTCAGCCAACCGTGCGTCCCCCAAAGCTCCGAAGCCGGTTCGCTATGATACCGGCTCAGTGCGGCGCTCCCGTTCGGTCCAATCAGCATGACACGGATCATCTCGATCGCGAACCAGAAGGGCGGCGTCGGCAAGACGACGACCGCGGTGAACCTGGCCGCCGCGCTCGCTGAGAAGGGTCCGCGCATCCTCGCCGTGGACCTCGATCCCCAGGGACATCTCACCATCAACATGGGATGCCGACGGCCGGATGATCTCGAGCTGTCGGTGTACAACGTGCTCACCGACCACCGCGTCGGAGTCACCGAGGTCCGGCTGCGTTCGGATTCGATGAAGCTCGACTTCCTTCCGGCGAACATCGAGTTGAGCGGCGCCGAGCTCCAGCTGGTCACCGAGTTCGGACGTGAGTCCGTTCTCAAGGACAAGCTCGAGCCGGTCTTCGACGAGTACGACTACATCGTCATCGACTGCCCGCCGTCGCTCGGGTTGCTCTGCGTCAACGCGCTGGTGGCCTCGACCGACGTGATCATCCCCCTGCAGTGCGAGTACTTCGGGATGAAGGGGATGCAGCAGCTGCAGCGCACCATCGATCGCGTGCGCGCCAAGCTGAACCCCGAACTGCGCATCGCCGGCATCCTCCCCACCATCTACAAGTCACGAACGCTGCACAGCCAGGAGGTCCTGGAACTCGTCCGCGAGCGGTACGGCCACGAGGTCTTCGACATCACGGTCGAATCCTCGATCCGTTTCGCCGAGACACCGCTGGCGGCACAGTCGATCCTGCAGTACGCCAGCGCCTCACCGGGAGCTCGCGCCTACCGAGCCCTCGCCACCGCGGTGATGGCCCAGGAG
>CATPAP010000131.1 GCA_955651875.1 Candidatus Dormiibacterota bacterium | reverse complement strand
GCTCGAAGGTGCGGCTGGTGATTTCGACGGTGTGCCTGTGGTGGTCGATGCGCGACACGCGGCCCACGAAGTTGGGCTCGTCCTCGGGTTCGATGAGCACGGCAGCGTCGGGCGTGAGGTTGATCTGCTCGGTGTCGGGGACGACGAACTCCACCTTGCCCACCTCGGGCTGGCGATGGTCGGCGTCGGTGAACTCGTGCCCGCAGGATGGACAGCGGTCATGGTCGGCGGGACGCCACAGCGCACGGCAGCGCTTGCAACGCCAGTACTCCTTGGCGCTGATGAAGTGGGTGCGCTGCGTGGCCGCGCGCTGGCGTTCCGCCTTCTCGAGGCTGTCGACGAGCTTGAGCGCAGCGTAGAGCTCCGCGGACTTGGCGGCTGCTGCGCTCGCCGACCGCCACTCGAGCAGGCGGCGGGTGTCGCTGGGCACGCCGTTGGCGCCGGTGACGATCGGGGTGCGCGCCGTGACGGTCAGCACCTTGCTGCCGTCGGGGTGATCCATGGCCGGGCGCATCGACACAACCCGCAGCGCGAAGTGGTCGGGGTCGAGGTCGGGCGACTCCTGTGGCACGCACTCCAGGGTCAGGTCGGGGAGCGCCAGCCGCAGCTGGGGCGGATCATCCTCGCCGAACGAGACGGTGAGATGACCGACCTCACTGATCCTCTGGGCGAAGAGGTCGCGCGGGTCGGCGTCCCTGGCATCCCCGTCCGCGAGGGTGGTGAGCACCACCATGGCGTCACTGCCGTCGGGCACGATGAGATGGAGACGGTCGAGAGCGAGGTCCGGGGATATCAGTCGGACGGTCAAACCTCGAGCGCCGGTGGGGGTGCAGTCCCCGGCGTCATGCATCCGGTTCGGGATGGATTCGGGCGTCAGTGCAAGCAACATTGACTGCTCTGACGGCGTGGCGGCCGCACTGGCCGCGCAGCGGTTCCCGAAGGCTCCCGCGTGCCCTGACTATAGCGCAGCGGACTGCACTTGCAACAGAGGAGGCTCAGAAGGGCACGCTCGCAGCCGGAATCGCCTCGTCCGAATACCAGGCTGCGAACGTGGCGAAATGGTCGTGCAGCAGGAGCTGGTGCGCCCCGGCGACGATCTTCACCTCAGCGTTGGGGAGCACGGCGCGCCAGCGCTCGAGGCTGTCCGGAGCGATTGTGGTGTCCTCGTCGGAGAAGATGAGCAGCTGAGGCCGCCCCGCCAGGACGGCGACGAGCGACGAGAGCTCAGCGGCGGCGGTGGGATCCCAGATCAGCGCGTTCGAGGTTCGCTGGTAGCTCTCGTCCGTGTGGCGGAGGTAGTCAGCGACGACCGCGCGCGGGAAGGTGGCGGAGCGGACCAGCGGCGAGACGAACGGCAGGATCCGCTGCACCGCGCGATAGGCGGTGCGACGAACGGCTCCGCGCGGCATGGCACTGGGACGCTCCCGCCGGTGCGGGAAGGGGGAGGCGACCAAGGCCACAGACGCGACCCGCTCCGGCCGGCGCGCGGCGAACAGCGCGCCGAGTATGCCGCCCATCGAGTGCCCCCCGATGTCGACGGGGCCGGCGACGTCGAGCGCCTCGAGCAGCCCGCCGAGGGCGTCGAGGTGGAAGTCGCGGGAGTAGTCGGCGTGCGGTTTGTCGGAACGGCCGAAGCCGGGCAGGTCGGGTGCGATGAGCGTGTGGCGTCCTGCCAGCAGGGGGGCGATGCCGGCCCAATAGCGACCGCTTCCGCCCAGTCCGTGGAGCAGCAAAAGGGGCGGCCCCTCCCCGGCGAGGTACACAGAGAGGCGTCCCCAGCGGAGGCGGATGCGGCGATGACTCCAGCTGGCCGGCATGGCGCGATCGTGGCACATCGTCACGGCGTGCATGCCCGCGTTGCCTACCATTCGCACCCTCACCAGCGTCCCGAGGAGCGCGCCGTCGCATGATCACAACGGCCGGGGGGCCACGCGGGTCCGCCACCGTGCGGGATCTGCCGCGGCTTGATGCAGCGGTTCGCCGCGTGGTCCTTGGTGTGCTCTCGCGCATCCGCCACGGCGAGCTCGAGATCGTCGAGGACGACGGCACCCGCCTTCATTTCGGGTCCTCCGCCACCTTCGCGGTGCGGGCGGTGTTGCGCGTGCACCGCCGCAGCTTCTATCGCTCGCTGCTGCGCGGCAGCATCGGCGCCGCGCTCAGCTACGCCGACGGGGCCTGGGACGCCGACGACCTGGTGGCCCTGCTGCGCTTGTCCACGCGCAATTTCGACACGCTCGAGCGCCTCCAGGCCGCGATCGCAGCGCCGCTCCGCCCGCTGCGCAGCGCCGGTGAGCGGCTGCGAGGCAACACCCGCGCGCGCAGTCGCAACAACATCGCCCAGCACTACGACATCGGCAACGACCTGTTCGAGCTGATGCTCGACGAGACCATGTCGTACTCCGCGGGCGTCTTCGAGCACCCCGGCTCGACCCTGCATGAGGCGTCGCTCGCGAAGATCGACCGGCTGTGCCGCAAGCTGGCGTTGCAGCCGTCGGACCATCTCGTCGAGATCGGCAGCGGCTGGGGCGGCTTCGCTGTCCATGCGG
>CATPAP010000130.1 GCA_955651875.1 Candidatus Dormiibacterota bacterium | reverse complement strand
GCCTAATACGAGAGCAACGGGGCGACCACGAGCGACCTTCCTCAGGCAGCGCCCCCGAGTGTGTGGCCCACTGACGAACCGCCGCTCACGATCATGGCCGAGCCGCCGCGAGCACTTCCACGCGGAACGGCTCGGTGACCACACCCGCTGGATACATGGCCGTCACCGCAGCACGGACCTCATCGGCGAAGACGTCGACGCGCTGGCCGACCTGCTCCCGTCCTCTAACGTCCTCCCTTCACGATAAGGACACCGCCCGTTTGGCTCGGCGGGGTTCCAGGAACGTAGTCAAATCGCCGAAGAATCGGTCGGTCGAAACGATGTGCGGCGCGTGGCCGGCGGGCATCTCAACGACCTGGGCTTGGGGTAGTGTGGTCGCCAGCGTGTCAATGATATGCCGAAGGAAGGGAGAGGTTCCGGTCCCGGTGGCAAGCAACACCGGCCGGTTGAACGTGCGCATCTGCGACGCCTCGTCAGTGTGGGTGAAGAGTGCCGGCGTGTTGCGCAGAGACTGGCGGAAACCGATCCACCCAGGCCACTGCGGGAGTTGCCGCGCGTCGGCTCCTGGCGGTACGAAGCCTGCTATGTTGAGGAAACTGTCCAGGGTCTGCTCGGTTACGTCCTCACCGCTGTTGGAGATGAGTTTCTCGAGACGAACGACCTCCTCGTGAAGTCGACCGTGGTTCGGTAGCACCCACAAGGCAGGTGGCTCGATCAACACCATTGTTCGCACGCGCTCCACGTTATGCAAGGCGAAGTCCAGCGTCGCCAACGCTCCGTAGGACCACGCCATCACGTCAACGGGATGCTTGACGTCAAGCGAATCCAGCGCGGCCCTGAGCGCACCACTCTCCGTCTTCACTGAATAATCGTCTGGAATGGGTCGGGATTCCAGCCCATATTGGACGTTGAGCGGCTGGAGAAGGATCACCTGCCGCCCCATGGTGGTGAACCGGGGCAGTAGGGGCTTCCAACTCGCCCAGCCGGTCAGCCCCCCGCCGACCACCACGAGTGGCGCGCCTTCGCCAGATACATCCGATTGCATTCGCAGTGTGGCCGCCTGGGACACATGGGTCTCCATTCGAGTTCTGCAGGGAGCGCATGGACCGAGGTAAGTATGGCGTGTTCCGGGGGTGAGCCGAGCACCTCTCTAACGGCGACACATGTTCAGGGCGCCTTGGCATAACGCTTCGCCAATCGAACTTTCGGGCCCTGTATCGGCGGGAAAAGGTTCGTATTCTGTAAGGCTAGGTCAGCCATCGATCTGAATTCACCGCGGCACGACTGCGGCCGCTGATCACCACGAAGTAGCTGCGACGATCACGTAATGGCGGTGCGTGTGGACCAAGCCGGCGAGACCGTGGCCATACCTCCGGTCCTCGGCTCAGTTGCGGGTCTGGTCCTCGCTACTGCCCCTCAGCCCGCAGGGGGAGGATTCAGCCGTTCGACTGCGGTGAGTGTCTCCTGCACAAGGGGGCGCCTGTCGTCCCGCCGGCACGCCACGATGAGCTCGGCCGGCTCGAACAGGTCCTCGAGGGAGTGGCATTTCGCACCTACGACGATCGGCTCGCTGCGCCGATCGAGCAATCGCCAGAACGTGCAGAAGAGGGGTCGGTGTCCGGTCCGATCCATGGCTCCGACTCGAAGTCAGCGAAGCTGAGCGTGCTCCGCCCGGCCAGCCGGTGAAAAGCTGCCAGGACCACATAACGCGGCTCCCGTTTCAGCAACGTGGTTCGGAGGGGGTTGAGTCCGATGAACGGCGGGCACACGATGGCGATATCGCTGTCGCCCCCGAGCAGGCCAGCGTCTGGCCGGTCGAAGTCGTAGTGGCGGACATCGACCTGGGTCGACGGAGCCAGCCGACGCACGATACCGATGATTTCGGGCGCCTCGGCGAGGGCTGCCGTCATCGTCAACCCGATTTGCAGCCGTTCTATCCCGCCCGCTGCCAGCGCCCGGCCTTGCGCGACAGCCGCCCCGAGTGTGTCAAGGGCTGCCTTAGGGCCTATCGTTTGGCAGCATGGTGCTTCTGGAGTTATTCCACCAGCTTGTGGTCATCCCCGGAGCGGGTCATCTCAGCAATGTAGAGGCGCCGGAACGCTTCAATGCCGAGGTCAGCGGCTTCCGTCGCTCGGCAGCGGGTGAACCCCGCTCAACATGACGAGCCCGGAACTGGTTCACGCTCGGGTGGATGGACATTCGATCGCCTACCGTATCGCGGGGGAAGGCCCGGCGATCGTTCTACTACACGGATTTCTATGCGACTCACGCTGTTGGCGACGCCAGCTTACGGATCTTGCGGATCGATTCACTGTCGTCGCGTGGGACGCTCCAGGTGCCGGATCCTCGACTGACCCTCCGGAGTCATTCACTCTGAGCGGCTGGGCTAACACTCTCGCTGCGTTTCTCGACGTCGTTGGCATCGGACGCGCCCATGTCCTTGGCCTTTCGTGGGGCGGCATGCTCGCGCAGGAGATCTTTCGGCTACAACCCGCACGCGTCGATAGCCTCATTTTGTGCGACACCTATGCAGGCTGGAAATGGTCCTTTCCCGAGGACGCAGTAGAGAAACGGCGGGCGAGATGTTACCGTGACGCCGCGCGACCCGGTGACGAAGTCGCTGCGGAATGGGTTCCCGCCGACTTCTTCGTAAACGCGTCGGAAGAACTTGTGGCGGAGATGAGGGACGTGGTCGCCGAGTTTCACCAGCTCGGGTTCCGCCTGATGACGAAGGTGCTCGCCGACGTTGACACGTCGAGCGTGCTGCCGAGAGTCACGGTGCCGACGTTGCTCGTCTGGGGCGATGGCGACCTGCGCAGCCCACCGGGCGTCGCGGAACAGTTTCACATGGCTGTGCCGCATTCGGAGCTTCATATGATCGCGGGCGCTGGCCATGTCAGCAACATGGAAAAACCCGACGAGTTCAACGCTATCGTCCGTCAGTTTCTGTCTAAGGCGTAGGTCGACTCGAACTCGCGACCCTTCCACGTGGTTGTTGTCGACGGCTGATCTCCACCCCATCCTAGTCGCGCGACCGGCGGGACTGTGTGTTAGGTCGTGCGGCGGTGGACCGCTTGAGCACCGGCCTGGTCGCGGGCCAGCACGATGAGGGAATCGATGTTGACGTGGCTGGGCCGAGTGGCCGCGAACGTGATGCATTCGGCCACGTCGTCGGCGGTCAGCGGCGTGACCCCTTTATAGACCTCGGCAGCCCGCTTGGCATCGCCACCGAAGCGCACCAGGCTGAATTCGGTCTGGACCATCCCGGGATCGACTTCGGTGACTCGCACCGGCCGCCCCAGCAACTCCTGGCGAAGCACAGATGCGACGGCACGCTCGGCGAACTTCGCCGCGTTGTATCCTCCGCCACCGGGGTAAGGCTCGTGGGCGGCGATCGATCCGATGATAATGATGTGCCCGTCACCCGACGCGAGGATGACGGGTAGCAGCGCTCGGGTCATGCGGAGCGTGCCGAGCACGTTCGTGTCATACATGGTCTGCCAAGCACCGACATCGGCCTGTTCGATCGAGGCCAGCCCTACGGCGCCGCCGGCATTGTTCACCAGAACCGAGCAGGCTGGGATCTGCTCGCAGAACCGGTCAACAGAGACTTGATCGGTCACGTCGAGCTCAATGGCCAGGGCGCCGATGGGCTCGGCCACGGATCGAAGCCGGTCGAGGCGTCGAGCGCCGATGACCACGGAGAAGCCGGCGGCGGCAAGATGACGTGCAGTGGCCACCCCGATTCCGGAGCTGGCACCCGTCACCACCGCGGTTCGCGGCTGTGCAGCTAAGGACAGATTCAAAACAGGCACATGGCGCTGCCCAGTGCTCTTTGCGGAGTCAGTCATCGTGGGCCTCCTGTAGTTGTTCTAGTTGTTCGCCTGCGGAGCCCGAGCGGGCGTCTCAGCGGGCTGCTGGTTGTCTTCACGCCGAGATCATCCCACCCCAGTGCTTACATACATGGTCTACAGTTTCGATCTCGCATAGCTAGCACGGGGGTCGAGCATCGCGACGCGCTCGTCACGCTGGTCGCCGCGAAGGTGGCCACCCGGTCGGCTACACGTGGCGCCACTTCTTGCGCTTTGCAAAGTCGTGTGCCCACCGATGTCGATGGTGTGGGTCTCGGGGTTGTCGCGAAATGTGGTGGAGACGATGGCCCACCGCATCGCCATCCCTATGCTTGGTATACTAAGCGCTCAGCCCCAGGCTCCACATTTGAT